>JAFXFQ010000160.1 GCA_017520365.1 Clostridia bacterium | reverse complement strand
CAAAGAGGGTCATTGCCTCGCTGAGAAGAGTATCCTCGTCATTCAGTGCATCCAGAGTTGCGATGACCTCATCTGCCGTTTCACTTCCCTCTGCCTTGAGGTCCTCAAGAATGGCAAGGGCTTCGTCATAGGTCAGCTCTCCTGCCTTGTACTCTCCGAGAACGGAGTTTGCATAGGACTCTCTGATGGTCTCAAGAGCGGCTTCCGTATCATTTTTATCCTGACCTTCAGCCTCAAGAGCCTCAAGTGCGGCCTTTGCTCCCTCGTAATCAAGGGCACCGCTCATATATCCATCAATGATATCTGTGACCTGGCCGTTCATAAGCCCCTCTATGAGCTTATCTGCACCCTTATAATCCTCAGCCTTAAGGGAAAGGAGGATGGCCATTGTAGTATCGTAATCCGCCTTGCCTGCCTTATAGTCAGCTACTGCCGCATTTGCATACGTATCCATGATAGCGGCAATATTGCTTTGGAAATTCTCATATCCGTAGCTTCCGAGAAGTGTCAGCTCTGCCTTTGCCTCTTCATAGGTGATCTTGCCCAGGCTGAAGCTGTCAAGACAGCTGTTAGCTCTGCTTGCAATGATCTTTTTATCTTCTTTTTCGGCATCTGCATAACCCATTTCGGCAAGTGCAGAAAGTGCAGCGTGTGTTGCTGCTAGGTCGATCTCGCCTTTATTATACCTTTCAACGATTTTTGCGCTGTGACCCTTGAGATGCATATTGAGAATGAACTCCTGAAGGCCGTTTTTCTCAACCTTATCGTGATACAGCTCAAGTGCCTCATCGTATTTATCGGCAATAAAGCTCTTTGCCGCGTTATGACCGGGGCTCATATAATAGAACGCACCTGTGCCGACGATAAGAGCAAGGATGGCGCACACGGCGATGATTGCAAGAACGATTCCCTTTCTTGCGCCCTTCTGCTTCTTTGCCTTGTTCTTTTTCTGCTTCTTTACCTTATCCTGCTCCCTTGTGAAATTGCTCACAGCCACGGGGCCCTGAACACCGGAGGGATCGAACATAACGGTGGACTGAGAAGCAGGCTGAGGGTTAGAGGCCGGGGCAAAAAGCACGGTGGCGGGATCCTGATTTCTGGCAGGCACCACGGGAGCCACGGGTGCGGGGGGATTTCTGCGTGCAGTTGCAGGGGCCCTCACGACGTAAGTACCCTTCGCCACGCTGATAAGCGCCGCCTTCATTGCTGTAGGTGTAGGGAAACGGTCCTCGGGATCAAATGCGCATGCACGCAGGATAACGTCTGTCATTGCGAGAGATGCGCCAACAGGTGCAGGCAGAGGCTCACCGCTGATGCGGCGCTCAACTGCTATCCTTCTGTCATTGGGACTGAGAACCTGCTTTTGCGAATCTATAAAGGGCAATCTGTTATGATTGAGAAGTCTGTACAGCATGACGCCGAGAGAATACGTATCAACCCGGGCATCGTAGCGGCCGTTATTCGCCACCTCGGGAGCCATATAGTTGTAGGTACCCTTATGGGAAAGGACACCCGTTACGTTTTCAAGCTTTCTTGCAATTCCGAAGTCACCAAGCTTGTAGTGGCCGAAGGAGTTGATAAAGATGTTCTCCGGCTTGATATCACGGTGGATGATATTGCACTTTTGGCAGATCTCAAGAGCCGTACAGATATCGATTCCGAGAGCCAGCACCTGTCTCTCAGTCATTATTCTGTCGCGAATGAATGCGTTGAAGGGAGTAAGAAGCTCCATTCTTATGTAGATATCCCATCCGATGGTGCCGACCTTTTCAACTACTTTATAGTCCTCAACGCTGACAATGTTCTGGATGCCCTTCAGGGATTCCATAAGACTAATCTCGCTGACAAAGTCATCAACGATACTCTTAAAATATGCCTTTGTGCTCTTATCGTCAAGGCCCTCACATCGGAGGGATTCGATCTCCGTGGGATCGGAGGGAATGGAGATGACCTTTACAGCAGCAAAGCTCTCCACGTTGCTGTCACGGCGAACGGCACGGTAAACGCTGCCGTAGGAGCCGCGTCCAAGCCTCTTGTCCACGTGCCACTCGGGCCATACCTCGCTGAGGTCTGCAAGAGCGTTGGGAGCGGGCTTCTGCCCGGGTGCAGGTGCAGGCTTTTTCACGGGAACGTGATCTGCCGCGGGAACAGATGCAGGAGCAGGGGCAGGCTCTTTTTCTTTTTCTTCTTTTTCCATTGCCATAAGCTCTTCCTCTATAGCCGCAAAGGTGACGGAAGAAAGCGTGGGCTCTCTTTCCTCCTCTGCTGTAATTTCCTCATTCGAACAGTCCCCATCTTCGGGTTTCTCTTCGGTGACTGCCTCGGAAAGCTCTGTCTCATCAGTCTCCACGGTGTTGCCTTCATCGGATTCAGAAGCTTTAGCCTCAGCGGAAAGATCGACAGTCTTCTCCGTTACGTCCAAGGTAGCCTCTTCCTTGACCGCATCAAGATCAAGGGTAGGCTCGTTCATTATATCCTCCGCCCTCAGGTCTTCACCGCAATTTGGGCAGAATTCTGTGTTATTATCGGGAAATTCATATTTACAGTTAGGACATTTCATAACTATTTTTCTCCCTTTCTGAATATATCAAAGAATTTGTTCTTTCTTATTTCAAGAGCAATGACGGTAACATTGTCCTTACCGCCTCCCTTAAGGGCACATTCCACAAGCTCTCCTGACGCCCCCTCAATGCTGCCGCCCAGGATATATGCGATCTGCTCCGGGGTGACGTGATCAGTCAGGCCGTCGGTGCAGATCAGGTATCTGTCACCGTCAACGATATCGCCTACGGAAAAATGGGGCTCGATCACAAGATTCTCAGGGGAAATACCAAGATATTGCAAAAGCGGCGGCCTTTTTCCGAATGCGGAAACACCCAGGTGGTCCCGGGAGATCTGAAACAGCTTTCCCCGGGAAAGGCGGAATATCTTCGAATCTCCGATATTGCAAAGAGTGATGCTGTCCTTGGAAAACAACAGCATTGCCGCAGTGGTACCCATTGAAAGACCGCCGTTTTCCGCAGCATAAGCGCAGACCGTATCGTTTGCACTTTGGCAAAGCTCGCTGAGTGCGGTCACAGTGTCATCCCGAACGGTCATATTCTCCGCACAGCCTGCGGCGATGAGAGAGGCGACCTCGCCCTTTTCCTCTCCTCCCATACCGTCAAAAACAGCAAACAGCACCTCATTTTTAGGAGACACCCTGCCGATGACAGGCTCAGGAGATGTCTCGCACAAGGGACGAACAGCCCCTGCGCAGTAATAATTATCCTGATTCTTGCTTCTGACCCTGCCTACATGCGAAAGGCAGGAATAGCTCACAGTATATTTCATAACTTACTCCCCCTTATACATGATACAGTTCATCACTGTATTGTACCACACAGAATATAAAACTTCAATTATTTTCAAAAAATGTTTACAAAAGCTGCAAGATAATTGAACACAAGCTCCCTCGCCGATAAATCGTAGTTTAACGGGTAGAAATTGATGTGATGGTAGGGGACGGCGCCCTCGACGTCCCAAAAGCAAGATGGAAGAATTGTGCGACAAAATGGCTATCAATCCTTGTGCTACAGACGTTTGGTATTGATGTATATGTTATGTTTG
>JAFXFQ010000159.1 GCA_017520365.1 Clostridia bacterium | reverse complement strand
GGCTAACGAAATTATTAAAGACAACGATCTTGCGTTGGATATAGAAAATCTGACGGTACATTATGAAGTTGACGGCGACGTTATCGAAGCTGTTAACAATATCAGTCTCCGGTTGAAAAACGGCAGGACGCTGGGACTGGTGGGTGAGACCGGCGCCGGAAAGTCCTCTACGGCGCTGGCTATCCTTAAAATGATCCCCGATCCTCCCGGCATCATCAAGAGCGGCAGCATCACCGTTTGCGGTCATGACATTATGAAGGCAGACAAAAAAGAGCTGCACAAAATTCGCGGCAACGATGTTTCGATGATTTTCCAGGACCCTATGACCTCGCTCAACCCCGTTCTTACCGTGGGCGAGCAGATAGCTGAGAGTATCGGCCTGCATAACCCCGATCTTTCCAAGAAGGAAGTTTACGAGCGCGCTATGCAGATGCTGGAAATGGTAGGCATTCCCCGTGAACGCGGATTTGAATATCCCCATCAGTTCTCGGGCGGCATGAAGCAGCGTGTAGTTATCGCTATCGCACTTGCCTGCAACCCCAAACTGCTGCTGGCAGACGAGCCCACCACCGCACTTGACGTTACCATTCAGGCGCAGGTACTCGACCTTATGAGAAAGCTGCGCGAAGAATACAAGATGGCGATGGTAATGATAACCCACGACCTCGGCATCGTTGCCGAAGTTTGTGACGAAGTTGCTGTTATGTATGCAGGCAGAATCGTTGAGAGAGGCACTCTGCGCGAGGTATTCAACGATACCAAGCACCCCTACACCGAGGGCCTTTTCAACTCGCTGCCCAATCCCCGTGACCGCAAGGCAGAGCTTGTTCCCATCGCAGGTCTTATGCCTGACCCCGCAAACCTTCCCAAGGGCTGTGCGTTTGCACCCAGATGCCCCTACGCTACCGAGGCCTGCACCAAGGCACAGCCTGTTGAGCGTAAATTCAGCGAGACCCACAGCGTTCTCTGCACCGCATATGACAATGCAGAATTCCACATAAGGAGGAATCACAATGGCTGATACCATTCTCCATGTAGAAGGTCTGAAAAAGTATTTTAAAACCAACCGCGGCAGGCTCCATGCGGTGGACGGCGTAAACTTTGATATCGAGAGAGGCAAAACTCTCGGTATAGTAGGCGAGTCGGGCTGCGGCAAATCCACCACCGGCAGATCGATACTCAGACTTATCGAGCCTACCGACGGCAAGGTAATATTCGACGGCGTTGATGTAGCAAAGCTCAACACCAAGGAAATGCGCGCGATGAGAAGAAACATGCAGCTGATCTTCCAGGATCCTTATTCTTCTCTCAACCCCAGAATGACTGTAAGCCAGCTTATCGCCGAGCCTATCATCGAGAACAAGATTCTGACCAACAAGGCTGATATCGAGAAGCGTGTTGCCGAGCTGATGGAGACCGTTGGTCTTGCTGACAGACTGGTAAACACCTTCCCGCATGAGCTCGACGGCGGCAGACGCCAGAGAATCGGTATCGCAAGAGCGCTTGCGATGGAGCCCAAGTTCATCGTCTGCGACGAGCCGGTTTCTGCTCTGGACGTATCTATTCAGGCGCAGATTCTCAACCTTCTCAAAAAGCTTCAGAAGGAACTCGGTCTGACCTACATTTTCATCACCCACGATCTCTCGGTAGTAAACCACTTCTCGGACGATATCGCGGTAATGTACCTCGGTCAGCTGATAGAGAAGGCACCCACCGAGGAACTGTTTGCAAATCCTATGCATCCTTACACCCAGGCGCTGCTTTCGGCTATCCCGATCCCCGAAGTTGATGTGCATGAAGAGCGCATACTGCTTAGAGGCGAGATTTCTTCTCCCATCGATCCTCCCGATGAGTGCCGTTTCGCTAAGCGCTGCATCTATGCATGCGAGGATTGCCGAAAGGGAACTCCCAAACTGGTCGAAGTAAGACCCAATCATTTCGTCGCTTGTCCTTTCTGCAATAATCTGACTAAGCAGGATTGATGTCGGTGATTTTGTTAAATTAATGTTACCCAAGTCCTCGTCTGTTTGCGAGGCGGACTTGGTATAACATTGAATATCCTTTTATCTGTGTTAAACTATAAAATGCTATAAATCAGTCCTCAAGTCAAAGGACTGACCGAATAAACGTGTACCAACAATTCGTCACATCTTTCTTTAATGCGTAAATGGATTGTGTTGCATCGCATAGAAAAGGAGACTTTATTATGTCTGAAAAAAATAATTTCGGCCTGCGCCTTAAATGGCTGGGCTGCGCTTGCTTTGAGATGGATTTTGGCAATGTCACCGTCGTCAATGATCCCTGGATCACGCCCAACGCCAAGACGGAACTGACCTGGGAAGCAGTAGAAAAGTGTGACTATATCACTCTTACCCACGGACATTATGACCACACTCTTGACATCCCTGCGCTGGTAGAGAGATTCGATCCTTATATCCTGTGCGGTGAAAACACCGCTCTGCCCTTGATGCGTTGGGCCGATCTGAGCCCTATGAAAGTCTACCCAATGTACCATGATATGGAATTGGATCTGGAAGATGTAAAGATCAAAGCACTGTCCGGCCGCCATACTCCGCTGCCCGGAAATGAGTCTGAACGTAAAATCAACAGAGAGAAGAGCCCTGTTAATGCTGGGGATCCGAATCTTATCGAGCTGTCTTTCTGGGGTGATTTTGAGTACAGAAATTTCCTGTTTACCACACCCGACGGTGTTAAGATATTCATTTGGGGAAACACACTGGACAGACCCGATCAGCGAGCCATCCTTCGCCAACTGAAGCCGGATATCGCCATTTTGCAGATCACCGGACGAAATCCTATTGACAAGGTGGTAGATATCTGCAAAGATATGGAATGTAAGGTTCTGATACCGAACCACATCGATTTTCCCAAGGATTATACAGCTATCGCGACTGAGCTTGGCGAAGAAATGGCCAAGAACGCACCTGAGATCCGCTTTATCTATCCCGAATACGGAAAGTGGATCGAGCTGTAAGGGAATAATCTCTAAAAAGCTTTTGAATGGGGCAGCTTATGAAAAGATACAAAAAGCATGTTACAAGAACAGAAAAAGTGGGTCCGACCCTTATTGGTGTGTTGCTGGCTATTGCCATTGTTGCACAGCTGTTTTTTAACTGCGCGGTTTTGCCTCTGATCACGCTGCTTGGCGTATGCCTTGCGATATTGCTGGGATTGATATTTCTGCCGGAGTTCTATGAACTGCATCGGAATGATTTGGTTATTGTCAATCCACTGCTGTCGAGCAATTTGCACATCAGCTACGATGAGATTCTCTATATCGATACCATAGGCTTATTTAGGAGAGTAAAGCGAGATATGGATGCTGTGGAAGTGGTACTGAAGTATCGTCCGTCAGGAAAGAAGATGATACGAACGGTTTGCTGTCATCCGAAGAATGTAACGGATTTTGTAAAGGAACTGCAGGAACGCTGCCCAAATCTGATTCCGTATATAGATTAAAAAATCTATGTGCCGTTATTTATTGAATAAAAGATAGCCATAACGGCTGAAGAGGGGGCAATCCGACTCAGATTGCCTCCTCTTTCACAATATAGGGCTTCTATAATTTCTGATAAGCAAACGCAAAGATAAATCTGAGTTATAAGTACGGCTATCAAACCGGTAAAAAGGCGTATAGACAGGAGGGTCAATGATGCTTTTGCAGGTGAACACAAAATACGGAACTGTGCGTGGCTCTGCAACCGAAGTTGAAAACATGGTTGTATTCCGTGGCATTCCCTATGCAGCACCGCCGACAGGAGAAAATCGGTGGAAAGAGCCTCAACCGCCGGCAAAATGGGACGGCGTGAGAGATTGCATTTGTTATGCTCCCGCATGCTGGCAAACTGTACGGCCTGAGGGGAGTTTTTATCGTACAGAATTCTATGAGCATCGTTTTTATAAGTATCCGCCGAGATTAAGTGAGGATTGCCTGTATTTGAATGTTTGGACTCCTGCCGCTTCTGCTGAAGAAAAGCTTCCGGTTATGATCTGGATACATGGCGGCGCATTTATGAGGGGCGAGTCTCATACGCCCCGCTCCAACGGTGAAGTTCTCGCAGGACAAGGATGCGTTGTTGTGTCGATCAATTACAGACTGGGAATATTCGGTTTTTTTGGTCACCCGGAATTGGCGGAAGAACAGAACGGTCACTGCGGAAATTACGGCATCATGGATCAGGCAGCTGCGGTTCGTTGGGTTTATGAAAATATAGCTGCATTTGGCGGAGATCCTCAAAACATTACTGTCTTTGGACAATCGGCCGGCGGATTTTCTGTACAGGCCCTGTCTGTTATTCCGCAAACAAAAGGTTTGATTCGCCGTGCTATTATGCAAAGCGGCGCAGTTGCGAATATTGAAAATTTCGGATATCGCTATCATTCTCAAAAAGAGACCGAAGATAACGGAGCCGCATTTGCGGATTTTGCAGGCAAGAAATCTCTTAGCGAACTTCGTGAGATGTCGCCTGAGGACCTTACGATAATGCAAGCTCGATTTGCAGAAGCAGGTAATCCGGCATTCAACTCCTTGTGTCAGGATGATTATATTTTTTATAAGAGCCCGTATGTGAGTTTCCTTTGCGGAGAGGAACATATCGACGAACTTTTGATTGGAGCAACACTGAGCGAAACCAAGCTTTATCCGATAATTCCGAATGTGACAGTAGAAAATTATAAAGATATCGTTTCGGCATTCCCGGATAAGGAGTTTCAAATGATGAAGCTTATCCCCGTCCAAACCGATGCCGAAGCTGCGCGTATTATAAACACTCGATATGCGTGGTATGCCAATGGAGGTTCGCTTGCATTGTGCGAATGTATGGACAGAGTAGCTCACAAAAAAGTATACAGCTATTCTTTTCAGAGAGATATGCCGGGAAGCGACAACCCGGGGAGCTTCCATTCCGCATGTATTCGGTATGCATTCGGAAATCTGCACAACGGACATCGTCCGTTTACAGAGGAAGACTTTGACCTTGAAGAAAAAATGGTTGCATTTTAGAGCAATTTTGCCAAAAACGGAGATCCAAACGGCCCCGGACTGCCTGTATGGACGCCTTACACGAGCGATACCCCATATTCAATGGTACTGGATATAAATGCATTTAATATGGCTGACATTGCCGCGGAAAATGCAGGATTTGCAATGCTTAGAGACAAGCTTATTGAAAAGTTGAAAAAATGACTGCCATCGAAACCATCGAGTGGGAATAACTGGAAATTAATATCAATTATAACAGCCGGCAGATATTATAAAAATTATCTGCCGGC
>JAFXFQ010000158.1 GCA_017520365.1 Clostridia bacterium | reverse complement strand
GCTTGCGCCACAATTTAGGAGTGCTTTACGATTTCACCTGCGATCTTGCCTATAACAACACAGAGGCATACAAGCGTATGTTCGTTTCGAGCAGAATTGAGGGCAATGATTTCACCCGCAACATGTGGCTCAAGATGATCACAGACTCCTTGGAGGTTGCCGCAGAGCGCGGTGAAATATCTTCCGACAATATACCCTCAAAGGCAAAATGCATTCTTTCATATATTCTGGGTTATAACCTTCTCTTCTTTGAGATCAATCGCTCAAAATTTGAAACAGCAAAGGCTGAAAAAGAAACAGCTATAAACGTTATTCTCAATGGCGCTCTAAATGCATAATAAAAAAGTAAAGCATCCGTCTTTGGCGGATGCTTTTATTGATTTACCATCAAATCTCTCCGCAAAGGCGGGCTGTGAGGAATCTCTTGAATTTTTCCTTATCTCCCCATTTGAGAGCCACGTTCATTTCCTTACCACGCTCGGGGTCAATAAGGGTCTGAGCCGCTTCGTTGGCATAGATGGGGAGCACCTGATACTTCAGGTTTTCCTTTGTAAACGCAGCATAAACGCCCACAGTATCAAAAAGGGCGCTTGTACCGCCGCCGGAATTCCACTCGATCTTTTCTGCCCAAAGATCAACGTTTTCGCAAAGAGCCTTAATTACAGGATCCTTTTCTCCGCAGGCACGGATCTTCGAGAAAGCCTCAGCATCAAGATAAAGATTGCCTGTTACGTCAAGTGGAAGGAGCTCTACCGGGATATCGGACTTAACAAGGCCCTTATCCCAGGAATCTCTGTCACACTTTACGTTCCAGTCTGCACCGAGAGGAGGATACCAACCGTTGCAATGGCCGTTATAAATAACGCCGCCGATTGCGATGATCTTACACTTCTTGGCAATTCTGGGATCGATAGCATATGCATCTGCAATGTTTTTAGATGCACCGATAACGAGGATAGTGATCTCCTCGTCGGAATCCATTACGTAGTCAACTATAGCCTGAGCAGCATTGTCCTTATAATTAGGATAGCTTGCAAGGTCAAAATCACCGATCCAGTCCTCCTGATAGCGAGGATCCATATCTGTTGCTACGCCTTTACCTACGATAACGTCGCTACGGCCACATACCGTGAGGAACTTTGCTGCAAGCCGAGCCTGATACTCTGTGCCGAATCCGTTTACGGTTACCATTCTGACATCAAGCTCAGGGCTCTTGAGGGCCATGGCAAGGGCCCATGTATCATCGATATCGCTTCCGATATCGGTATCAAATATTACAGGTATTGCTTTTAACATTTTTACCGTACCTCTCATAAATTATTACCATGTTTATTCTACCACATTTATTCTCATTTGTACAGTAACTAAGGTATTTTTCTTAGTCGTTTTTTATAAAAGCTATTGACAATTTATGCTCACTGTGCTAAAATACCACCAAAGCTGTGATAGGGATCACGCTTCGCGTTAGCTTTATTCAGAGATGTGCCGTTAGGTGTGAGGCACAACTGCTTCCGTTGCAACTCCCCCTTGAGCTGTCGGCTGAACTACAGTAGGCTTGACCGGTCGCCTCCGTTATCATAGGCTCGGATATGTAAGTATCCCAAAGTGGGCATTTATATGCCAACAAGAGTGGTACCGCGGAAGTCTCGCTTTCGTCTCTTGCAACTGCAGGAGAACGAAGGCTTTTTTATTTTCCTGCAAACAAAAAACCACAAAGAAAGGCAAAAACACTATGAAACTCGCATTTTCCACACTGGGTTGTCCCGACTTTTCCTGGTCCGATATCTATGCAATGGCCAAGGACTTCGGCTTTAACGGCATTGAACTGAGAGGTCTCGGCGACAACATTTTCTCTGTTCACGCAGAGCCATTCAGCCCTCAGAACATTGACACCACAGTAGCAAAGCTGAAAAAGCTGGGGCTCGAGATCCCCTGTCTCTCCTCAGGATGCGCTCTCCGCTTCGAAGAAAAGAGAGAGGAGACCGTAAAGGAGCTTCTCGATTATATTTCACTCGCAAAAAAGCTTTCTGCTTCATATATCAGAATTCTCGGCGACCTTACTGCCGAGCCTACCACCGATTTTGACGACAATGCGGTAATTGACACACTCAAGATCCTTGCCCCCTATGCTGAGGAGGCCGGAGTTACCCTTCTCGTTGAGACAAACGGCGTTTACACAGACACAAAGCGCCTTGCAGAGGTCCTCAACTCCGTTGCAAGTGATTACGTTGCCGCTCTTTGGGACGTTCATCACCCCTATCGCTTTGCAGGTGAATCTGCCGCACAGACTATTCAGAATCTGGGCGCATATATAAAATACACACACGTCAAGGACTCCGTTATGAACGGAGATCGTCTTGAATACAGAATGATGGGTGAAGGAGACCTTCCCATCGAAGACTTTATGATGGCTCTCCGCTCCATAAACTACGAGGGCTACGTTTCACTTGAATGGCTGAAGAAGTATATGCCCGACCTCCAGTCCTCCGGTATCGTGTTCCCCCACTTTGTGAACTTTATGAGCCAGTTCACAGGTATTTCCAGAGCCTCCGGAAGACTTCAGACCTCTCTTGACGGAAAGGGACAGTACATCTGGCCCAAGGAGACCCTCATCGACTATACGTTCCCACAGATACTTGACCGCATCTGCGAGGAGTTTCCCGACCAATACGCATTCCGCTTTACAACCCTTGATTACACCCGTACCTACAGGGAATTCCGCGACGACGTTGACAGCTTCGCCCGCTCGCTCATTGCTATGGGTGTTCGCCCCGGCGACCACGTTGCAATTTGGGCAACAAACATCCCCGCTTGGTACATCACTTTTTGGGCAACGGTGAAGATCGGCGCAGTTCTCGTAACGGTAAACACCGCATATAAGATCCACGAGCTTGAGTATCTGCTTCGTCAGTCTGATACTCACACCCTTGTTATGTGCGACTCCTACAAGGATTCCGATTATATCAAGATCATAAACGACCTTCTTCCCGAGCTGAAAGACGCGAAAAAGGGCTCTCCCCTTCACTTCAGAAAGCTTCCCTTCCTCCGCAATATTATTACCTGCGAATCAACTCAGCCCGGTTGCTGGAACTGGGATGAGGCATGGAATGCAGGCAAGGACATTCCTATAGAGGAGGTCTACCGCCGCAGTGCGATGATCGACAAGAACGATGTTTGCAATATGCAGTACACATCTGGTACTACAGGCTTCCCCAAGGGAGTTATGCTTACTCACTACAACGTTGTCAACAACGGCAAGGCAATCGGTGACTGCATGGACCTTTCCACCGCGGACAGAATGATGATCCACGTGCCTATGTTCCACTGCTTCGGTATGGTACTCGCTATGACAGCTTCCGTAACTCACGCTGTTACAATGAGCCCCATCCCCACCTTCTCACCCTCCAAGGGTCTTGCCTGCATCACCAAGGAAAAGATCACGGCGTTCCACGGTGTTCCCACTATGTTCATTGCAATGCTGGGCCATCCCGACTTCAAAAACACCGATTTTTCCCATATGAGAACGGGAATTATGGCGGGAAGCCCCTGCCCCGTTAAGGTAATGGAGCAGGTCATAGGCGAAATGCATATGAAGGACATATGCATCACCTACGGTCAGACCGAGGCTTCACCCGCAACAACCATGTCAAAGACAACAGACAGCATTGAGACACGAGTTAATACTGTCGGCAGCCCCATCTTCGGAGTTGAGTGCAAAATAGTTGATCCCGAGACAGGAGCTGATCTGCCCGATAACTGTGACGGCGAATTCGTTGCCCGCGGATACAACATCATGAAGGGCTACTACAAAATGCCCGAGGCGACAGCCGCAGCTATTGACAAGGATGGCTGGCTCCACACAGGAGATCTTTGTCGCAGACTTCCCGACGGAAACTACAAAGTAACAGGACGAATAAAGGATATGATCATTCGCGGTGGTGAGAACATTTATCCCAAGGAGATCGAGGACTTTATTTATACTCATCCCAAGGTAAAGGATGTTCAGGTCATCGGCGTCCCCGACAAGGCATACGGTGAAGAGATCATGGCGTGCGTTATCCTCAAGGAGGGAGAGACATCCTCTGAGGAAGAAATCAAGAAGTACGTTCTTGACCATATGGCAAAGCACAAGGTGCCCAG
Source organism: Clostridia bacterium (assembly GCA_017520365.1). GTDB lineage: Bacteria > Bacillota > Clostridia > Oscillospirales > CAG-272 > Avispirillum. Next base: position 455 of record JAFXFQ010000158.1, on the reverse strand, counting down.
ATACGTTGCTTTTGTTGACTCCTTCCCTATGAACGCGGCAGGAAAGATTCTCAAGTACAAGATGCGAGAGGATGCGGTGAAGCTTCTTGACCTTACCGATGCAAGCAAGATAGTTACAGCATGATTATAGAACCCCTCCATTAAACGATGGAGGGGTTCTATTTATATAATGTAAAAAAGAAAGGGCGGGATTGGAGGTATAAAAGACGGCGAGTATGCCTCTCTTCGCCCTCCGGCCTCTCAGGCTCAGGCTCCGATCGGTTCCAATTAACTGTTTGCAACAATAAGCAATGCTGCGAGGACCATGGTAGCTGAAAGCATCACTGTTGCAAGGACATTTATAAGCTTATCTCTTTTGCTTTTATCCCTAACTATCTTACCAATCAGCAAATACACAGCACCTCCGACAAGAGCACCCGTGGTATTGGTTAAAAGGTCTGTTATGTCAAACGATC
>JAFXFQ010000157.1 GCA_017520365.1 Clostridia bacterium | reverse complement strand
GCAAACATAACATATACATCAATACCAAACGTCTGTAGCACAAGGATTGATAGCCATTTTGTCGCACAATTCTTCCATCTTGCTTTTGGGACGTCGAGGGCGCCGTCCCCTACCATCACATCAATTTCTACCCGTTATACTCCGAGTTATCGGTTCAGCCTGCAAGGTCGACGTCTGTCTCGCCGCCGACTATAGTGACGGTGACCTTATTGGGCAGGCAAACTATAGTCTCTCCGGTTTTATCCACGGCTCTTTGACGAACGCAAAGCCCATCCGGGCAGGATGCATCTGTCACGTCAGCTTTACCGTCCCTTATAACGAGGATATTTTTACCGTTTTTTGTTTCGATGATCTCTTCCCTGTCATCGGAAAGGGGGTATATGGCCACCTCTTCGCCGTTTACCGTGACCAGGGCATATTCCCCCGGCTTTTTCGCAAGATTTACCGCACACCACACACAAAGAGAAACGAAAAGGCACACAGCAATTAGGATAACATCGAATTTCAGCTTCTTTTTATCCATGGCTGTGTGCCTCACTTTCATCTTATAATATAGTTGGGCTCAGGGAATTTGTGCTTACCTGAATAGTCAGCAGTTCTGATACATCCCACAGGACAGACAGTTGCGCACTTTCCGCAGGCAATGCACTTATCATACTTGATGCTGGCAAGGTTATTCTCTATCACTATAGCGTCTGCGGGACAGGCCTTCTGACACTTGCCGCAGGCGATGCAGGCATTTGTGCACTGCTTTCTCGCCACAGCACCCTTCTGCTTATTATGGCAGGCAATTACCTCTCTTTTTATATCAGGCATCATATGGATAAGGTGGTTGGGGCAGGTACGCACGCACACGCCGCATCCTACGCATTTTCTTGAGTCAACTCTTGCGATACCGTCATCCATACAAATCGCGTCGTGGGGACAGGCAGCCTCGCAGTCACCTCTTCCGAGGCAGCCGTAGGTGCACATACCGTCGCCGCCGTGGAGCATCTTTGCCGCCGCACAGGTATCAACACCTGAATAGAGCGTTTTCTTTTCAGTAGTCTTGCAGTCTCCGCAGCAACGCACGGTGGCTACCATTTCAACTACATCCTCGTGCTCTCTGCCGAGAAGCTCGGAGAGGACCTTAGATACCTTATCACCACCGGGAGTACAAAGATTTGCCTTTGTATCCGCATCCTCTGCCAAAGCCTTTGCGTATCCGTCACATCCGGAATACCCGCATGCTCCGCAGTTTGCACCGGGAAGGAGCTCGCGTATCTTCTTTTCGTTTTCATTCTCGTGAACGTGCATGAAAACGGATGCCACAACGAGGCCCACTGCACAGATAAGGCCGATGGCCGTCACCGCAATGACTGCTGTGATTATTGATTCAAACATTACTTTTCTGTTTCCTTTCTTTTTGCATTAAGCGAAAAGAGTTTCAATGATGCCCGCAAAGCCGGAGAAGGAAAGGGCAACGATGGCTGCAGAAACGAGTGTGATAGGCACTCCTCTGAAGCACTTGGGAGGATCTGAGCTCTCGATCCTGGACCTTACGCCCGCAAAAAGGAGCATTGCAAGAAGGAAGCCGAGACCGCATCCCAAAGCGGATGCCATTGCGTTTATGAAGCCATAGCCATCCTTGATATTGTTTGCACAGATACCGAGAACAGCGCAGTTTGTAGTAATAAGGGGGAGGTATATTCCCAGAGATTTATGAAGCGCGGGAATATACTTTTTCAAGATGATCTCGACCAGCTGAACAAGAGATGCAATGACCAGTATGAAAACGATGGTCTGCATATACTCAAGCTTAAAGGTTTTCAGCACGTAGTAGTAAATGGGGTGAGTTACCGCTGTAGCAAGAAGCATTACAAAGGTTACCGCAGCACCCATGCCCAGCGCCTGATCAGTCTTTTTGGAAACGCCGAGGAAGGGGCAGATGCCGAGGAATTTGGTCAATACGTAGTTGTTGACGAGAACAGAAAGAAGGATAATTCTGAATATTTCTTTGATCATACACCCTCACTCTCCTTTCCTTCGCAAGAGCTATCTTCACGCTTGAGACTGCAGAATGCTGCAGAAGGGCAGCCCGCACAGGAGAACTCCTTTTTGGGCTCACGCTTGAACAGCTTGTTTACAAGGGCAATAAGAACGCCGAAGACGAAGAATCCGCCGGAGGCCTCCTTGAGGATCGGAACGGTGAAGCTTTTGATAACGGGAACATCAATACCCATAAACGTGCCTGCACCGAACACCTCGCGGACAGTTGCCATACAGAAAAGGGCAAGAGTAAAGCCAAGACCCATTCCTACAGCGTCTATAACAGAATCAAAAACGCCGTTCTTTGATGCATACATCTCGGCACGGCCGAGGATTATACAGTTTACAACAATAAGGGAAAGGAAGGTGCCGAGGGCATCGTAAAGTGAGGGAAGGAAGGCGTGCATAAGCATCTCCACAACTGTTACGAAAGCAGCGATCACCACGATATAGCAGGGGATGCGCACCTTATCGGGGATAACGTTACGAAGAAGGGATATTACGAAATTTGAGCAGATAAGAACTGCGGTCGCCGCAAGTCCCATACCAAGGGCGTTTGAAACGCTCTGAGACATTGCAAGAGTAGGACAGGTGCCGAGAAGAAGGACAAGAACAGGGTTTTCACGAACTAGTCCCTTGAAAAGATTTTTCCATACCTTCATCATTTTGCAGCCACCTCCTCTACTGTAGTGAGAGCATCACTAAGGGCAGTCTTAAAAGCCTCTGAGCTGTAGGTAACGCCTGAAAAAACGTCAACCCCATTGATCTCCGAGCCACCAAGCCCCTTGAAGGAATCGGGATAATCTTCGAAATTCTTGGTTTCGGAATAATTAGTGATCTCAATATCTGCTATCTTGCCGCCAGCCGTAACACCTACGGTGAAGGTCATGGGAGACTGAGAATAGCTGGAGGAGGTGCTGACCGTAACAACATATCCCAGTCCGTTGATCTCCTTATAGAGACCTGTAACCGTTGCGGGAGTGCCCTCGCCAAGTGAAAGCTCCTCAAACTCCTCCGCGCCTTCAAGCACGACTCTGAGAGATGCCTGCTCCGCAAGAAGAGCGTTTTTCTTGATTATGGGATCCGTTATATAATTGACAGCCGCCAGAAGAACTGCCACTACAAGGCATATGGAAAACAGGACCACAATGCTTTTTATGTTTTTGTTCATACCGCACCTCCCGTTTTCATCCTCTCAGCACCGAAAATACGGTGTGCTGTAAGCTTTGAAATATAAGGTGTGAGAATATTCATAAAGAGAATACCATATGAAACACCCTCGGGGTTTGAACCCCAAAGGCGAATAGCCACAGTGATGATTCCGCACCCCAGGGCGAATATCACCTTACCCCAGGGAGTGGGGGGCGAGGTGGAATAATCTGTTGCCATAAACACAGCACCGAGAAGAAGTCCTCCGGAGAACAGGTGATAAACAGAAACGGTAAGATCACCTGTGAACACAAGGGAAAGCACAAATACCGTGCCTACAAAGATAACGGGAGTATGCCAGCTTATAACACGGCGGTATACAAGATAAACAAAGCCGAACACAAAAGCAAGAGCACAGGTCTCACCGATAGAGCCTGCACGGTTACCCATTATCATATCAAAAACAGAGGGGAGTCCCTCGGTCTTGCCGCTATAGAGCATATCAAGGGGAGTTGCAGATGCAACAAGGTCAGACTGAGGCTTTACCCACTCAGTCATAGAGCTCTGTGAGAAGGATACCAGCATTACTATTCTCGCAACGATGGCAGGGTTTGCAAAGTTGTGTCCGATGCCGCCAAAGAGCTGCTTTACAATTACGAT
>JAFXFQ010000156.1 GCA_017520365.1 Clostridia bacterium | reverse complement strand
TACTTCATATTGGAATGAGCAAAGCCTGCCTTATAATCAAGGGGAGCAATATTACCGTCCTGGTCAGCCCACTCGTCCATCATAAATACGTGAAGATTGCGGCAATTAACGTTCAGTCTGTTAATAGACTCTGCCACAGCCATATAGTCAACGGGACAGGGATTGGGAAGGATCATAACGCACTTCTTATCAAGAAGGTCACTTTCAACGATACGGGCAACCATATCACCGATCCAGATACCGCCGACAGCGGGAGTAACGTGGATGCGGAAATTAGGATTTGGGTGCTTTTCCATATCCTCACGCTTGATGTTTCTGCATCTCTCAAGAACTTCCTTATTTCTATAGGGAACATAGGGTGCGGGATCAAACTTAAACATAGATTTCGTTCTCCTTTGTATCAATAGCCTACAAGCTCATCACAGCCGAAGGGCGCGGCAATGGCTTCAGTAACGTAAACGTCCGTATCCATAAGCTGGAGCATGGATGAAGGTACCAGGGGTGTTACCTCTCCGTAAAGAATAAGACGAGATGTCATTCTTATCCAGGAGGAATAAGTACCCATCGTTGTAAGATCGTGCATCTCAAGGCGGTTCTTAGAGTTCTTAACGTCACGGGGACCGATGGTGAACGCCTTGGGAGGAACATTTGCAATATCTCCTGAGCAGCCGAAGCAACCGTGGAGAGAGTTCTGCATAACTGTCATAGGATTGAGAGTAACTATTCTTGCGCTCATCTTGAGATACTCTTCAATGGGAGGACAGCCGAATTCAGGTGTGCAGGGATCGATAAATGCGATATGTCCTGTCCAGCCCGGTCCCGAATAACAGATATCAGCACCGCCGTCACCGCACTCCTCGATCATATCAGAGTAGCAGTTAACGTTTTCGTTAGTGGGATAATGCACCTGGCTGAGAGGAGGCCTCAGGTCTTCTCTGATCGCCATATAGAAATAGGTCATATTGCTGTGAGCAAAGCCTGCCTTATAATCAAGCGGGGCGATGTTTCCGTCCGCATCAGCCCATTCGTCCATCATAAAAATATGGAGATTACGGCAGTTGATATTCAACTTGTTGATAGACTCCGCAACTGCAAGATAGATAGTGGGACAGGGATTAGGGAGGATCATAACGCATTTCTCATTAAGAATATCGCTTCGCATGATCCTTGTAACCATATCTCCAACCCAGATTCCCTCGCAGGAAGGAACGATTTTGATACGGAAATTGGGGTTGGGATGCTTTTCCATATCCTCTCGCTTGATGTTTCTGCACTTTTCGAGGATCTCCTTGTTCTTGTAAGGCACGAAAGGTGCGGGATCGAACTGGAACATTTTTGTCTCCTTTATGTTAATTATAAATTATTGTCGGGATTGATTATCTTCTTTACTGCCGCAGGAAGAATACGTCCTCCGGAGGCAAGCACTGCTGCTCCGAGAGCAGCGGTCTCGGGGATAGAAAGTATCTCCACGTCCATGCCTGTGATTCGGGCCAGAATAGAGCACCATATCTCACTCTTTGCTCCTCCGCCGAACACCTTGAGCTGCCTTGCTCCGCCGAGAGCGGAGACCGCATTTGCAATATCCTCGGAAACACCCTCATATAAGGCATACACAATGTCACTGGACGTTGTAGACAGGGTGATTCCGGAAATAACACCTCCCACGGACAGATCGGATTTGAACCTTACACCGTTGGCACCGGGCTCACTCTGCGCCGCCAGAGCATCCATATCCTTATAGGAAATGCCACCGTATAGTGTACGGGTAAGCCAACGAAGTGCCGCTCCGGTTGTCATAAGCGCGACCTCGGAGATATACTTCTCGTCATCAAACCTGAATAGAGTGACAGCTGAATCTGCATCGTAATCTATAGCCTTACCGAGACGGGAAATAGCGGTAGCTGTACCGAAAGATACGGTACATATACCATCGTCGATGCCCGCACCTATTGCGGCAAGCTTCTGATCCTGTCCGCCCATGTATATGCGGCAATCACCTGTAATGCCAACTTTTTCCGCAACCTCAGGAAGAATGTTACCGATATCCGTTCCCATGGGAAAAACGTCGGGCAAAAGACGCTCTTCGATCCCGGCAAATGCAAGAAGCTCCTGATCCCAGCATTTATCGTGAATATCATAAAGCATGGTTCCGCCTGCGATAGTATAGTCGGTAACGGCGTTTTTGCAAAGCTTCAGGTTAAGATAATCGAGAGGAAACAGTATCTTCCACGTTTTATCGATTATTTCCGGATGATTGTCGGCAAACCATCGGATCTTGGGAAGCGAATAATCGCAAAGGCAATGCTTGCCGGTTATATTGAACACTTTTTCGTGACCAAAACGACGTATAAGCTCATTGCATTCAGCCTCAGCCCTCATATCAAGCCAGCTAATGGCATTGTAAAGAGTGTTGCCATTCTCGTCAACGGGAACGAAGGAGATGCCCTGAGTGCTGACGGAGATACCCTTGATCTCATGCACTCCGCTTTCAGATACAACGTGGCTCATACCCTCAAGAACAAGTCGCCACCAATCGTTGGCATCCTGTTCAACATATGTGCCCTTGAATATAAGCTCATATTCCTTGTTATACTCGCAGATAACTGAAGAATCTTCCGCAAAAAGCACAGTCTTACATCCGGTCGTACCAAGGTCGATTCCTATATACATACATACTCCCTCACTTTACTCATTTAACATTATTATAAATATCAAAGCGCCGTTTGTCAATGAAAATTGCAACAAACGGCGCTGAATTTTGTGAATTTTTTGTGCATTTTACTCAACCATAACAGGATGCATCTTCAAATAGCGAGCGGCATCCCCCATGCCTGCACAAAGTGAATAAATGCTGTCAGCGAAATCGGACAATCCGACCTGACGGCGTACGTCACAAGCGGCGTCCTTAACCTCAGAGTGGTTAGTTATAACAGTAAAGGAACGGCTTTTTCTGATATTTGAGAGATGCTCTCTTCCCTTTGCATTGGCTCCCAGAACTCTTGTAAAGGCCACGTCTGCACGAAGTTCCTCGGCAGTAACCGAGCAAAGTGCAAAAAGTGCAGCTCTGCGAAGACGTGCGTTTGTATACTGCTTGGTCTTCTGCACATCTTGCCACTCAACTGCATTCCCGGTTGAAAAGGCAGTGTTGTAAAGTCTCTCAAAAACACCTCCGCCACACTCGGCGATCTCATTATCTCCAATGGTTCTGAGAGTTCTGAAATAGTTGTATTCAAGCTCAAAAAGCCTGCCGGGATCAAGCATATCCGCGCCATTGCATCCAATGCATCGAGCTCTTATGGATGATGCGCTTTCAGCACTGATACGCTTTATAGCAACAGTCTCGACAGAAGCATTTCTGCAGTATTCTGCCCCCAAAATATCGTTGGGACTCTCAAAAAGAGAGGAGGGCAGATCAGGAGCAAGCCTTTTCAAAAGATCCGAGCGAAGCGCCGCAGAACGCCCCACAGTCATGGCTTTTCTGTATTCCTCACTATCCAGTATGCGCCCTGCCTTAGTTAGCGCGTCTATGTCTCCGCACTCACTTCCAAAACAGAGGAGATCAGCACCAACACCCTCGACGATCCTAACACCTGCCCGCGCAAAAAACTCAGCGCTTGAAGCGCAGTACGGAAAAGGAAGCTCAACTACAAGATCGGCTCCCGCAGAAAGTGCCGCTGCAGCTCTTTTATATTTATCGTATACAGCTGTTTCTCCCCTTTGAACGAAATTACCGCTCATAACGGCAATCAGAAGGTCAGATTTCTCCTTTGCCCTGGAAAAAACGTATTTGT
>JAFXFQ010000155.1 GCA_017520365.1 Clostridia bacterium | reverse complement strand
GAGAGGATCTACGTACAGGCAGGAAGAGAATTCAATATAAATTCTCCAAAGCAGCTCGGCGAGGTGCTATTTGAGGAGCTTGGGCTTCCCGTTAAGAAAAAAACAAAGACAGGATATGCAACAGATGCTGAAACGCTGGCGTCTCTTCGTGCATATCACGAGATAATTGACGATATCCTTGATTTCAGACAGGTTGCAAAGCTTGTGGGAACATACGGAGAGAATCTTATAGCTCTTGTAGATGAGTCGTCAAGGATTCACACACGATTCAACCAGACAGGTACGGCAACGGGCAGACTATCGTCTCTTGACCCCAATATGCAAAATATCCCCGTACGTGGAGAGCTTGGAAGAGAACTGAGAAAGTATTTTACCGCGACAGATGAAAGTCGCATACTTGTAGATGCAGACTATTCTCAGATAGAGCTGAGACTCCTTGCGGAGATGTCCGGTGACGAGGTAATGCAAAATATTTACCTTGAGGGTGGAGATATTCATGCGTCCACCGCCTCTAAGGTGTTCGGTGTTCCTTTGGAGCATGTAACTAAGGAGCTTCGCTCAAAGGCAAAGGCTGTAAATTTCGGTATCGTATACGGAATAGGCGATTTCTCCCTTTCTCAGGACCTTCACGTTTCGAGAAAGGCAGCCCGCGAGTATATAGACAGCTACCTTGCAACGTTCCCGGGAGTAGATAAGTACCTGAAGGATACTGTTGAAAAGGCAAAGGCTGACGGTTATACGACTACGCTTTTGGGCCGTCGCCGTCCCATTCCGGAGCTTTCTGCTCAGAATAAAAATCTCAAGGCATTCGGCGAGAGGGTTGCCATGAACAGCCCCATTCAGGGAACAGCGGCAGATATCATCAAAATAGCAATGATCAACGTTGATAAGGCACTTGAAGAGGCAGGAATCGATGCAAAGCTTATCCTTCAGGTCCATGACGAGCTTATCGTTGAGGCTTCCCGGGAGTGTGCAGCGCAGGCAGCTGAGATACTTTGCAGGGAAATGAAAAATGCATATAAGACCGTAGTGCCCCTTGATGTTGAGGCGAATATGGGAGATACTTGGTTCGATGCTAAGTAATAATGCATAAAAATAATATATTTTTGTATAAAAATGTATTGACTTTAGCAAGTTAAAGTGATAAACTGTATACCATCATAGTTTGTGAGGTATATCATGATCAACATTCGTTCAGAAGCAATCGACCGTCTTTTCAAAACGATAATGAATCTTGAGACAATCGACGAGTGCTATGCCTATTTTGAGGATCTCTGTACTGTCAAGGAGCTGCAGGATATGGCACAGCGCCTTGAAACTGCCATACTTCTTGACAATGGAGAGAATTATCAGAATATATGTGAAAATGTTGGCATCAGTACTGCCACAATCGGCAGAGTCAGCAAATGTCTTAAATACGGAAGCGGCGGCTACAGAGCGGCTATTGACAAACTGAAGTCTGAGGAAAATAAGTAATGAATATTAACGATTCTGTTCTTAAATATGATGAAAAGACCATCTTTGCTTTGCGGGAGCTCTATTCAAAGTATGGCTATTCTCAGTATAAGATGAGCAAATTTGAAGAGTATGACCTGTATGTCAGAAACAAGGATTTCCTTATTTCCGAGGGAGTCATAACCTTCAACGATACAAACGGACGCCTTATGGCTCTTAAGCCTGACGTAACGCTGTCTATTATTAAAAACAGCAAGGATGTTTCGGGCTTTGTTCAAAAGCTTTATTATAACGAAAACGTTTACCGTGTTTCTGATAAGACTCACAGCTTCAAGGAGATAATGCAGGTAGGCCTTGAATGTATCGGTGATATTGACGACTATTGCATCAGCGAGGTTCTTTCGCTGGCTGCTAAGAGTCTTCTGACTATAAAAAAAGAGGCAGTTCTTGATATATCTCACCTTGGTATTCTTTCTGCGATCTTCGATTATGCAGGTATTCCCGAGGACGGACGCGACGCAATAATGAAGTCTGTCAGCGAAAAGAATCCTCACGAGCTTTTGCGTCTTTGTGCTGATATGGGAATTGAGCCCTGCAAGGCGGGTCTGATCAGAACCATCATCGGCATATACGGAAAGCCTGATGAGGTGATCGATACACTACGTAGCGTTCTTGGTGAAGTTGCAGAAAACGAGGTGGACGAGCTTTATAAGATCATCAAGTCTGTTGATCCCGGATATAAGGATATTATCCGAATTGATTTTTCAGTTATCGGAGATATCAAGTATTATAACGGAATAGTTTTCAAGGGCTTTGTAAGCGGTGTGCCGAGCAGCGTTCTTTCAGGCGGTCAGTATGACAGACTTATGAAGAAAATGATGAAGAAATCCGGTGCTATCGGATTTGCAGTGTATCTTGATCTCCTGGAAAGACTTTTGTCTGAGGTACGTATGTATGACGTTGATACTGTTATCGTTTACGGAGACGGCGAGGATATCATGTCTGTCAAAAGAGCGGTTGAACAGTATTCAAAGGAGGGAAGCGTTTCCGTTCAGAGAGCAATTCCCGAAAGATTTACTTATAAAAGGCTTGTAAAGCTCTCTGAAGGTGAGGTGACCGTTCTTGAAAACAATGCTTAACGTGGCTCTCCCCAAGGGCAGACTTGGCGAAAAGGTATATGCAATGTTTGAGGCGGCAGGCTTTGAGTGTCCCTCCATTAAGGAGCAGAACAGAAAGCTCATATTCGAAAACAGCGAGGTAGGCGTTCGTTATTTTTGGGTTAAGCCCTCGGATATAGCAATATACGTTGAAAGAGGAGCCGCAGACATCGGAGTTGCGGGCAAGGATATCCTCCTTGAATACAACCCTGACGTGTACGAGCTTCTTGATCTTGATATCGGTAAATGCAGAATGGCTGTTGCGGCAAAATCCGATTTCCGTGACGATCCCCGCAGAACTCTCAGAGTTGCAACAAAATTTACCAATATCGCAAAGAATTACTATGCATCTCTTGACCGTGATATCGATATCATCCATCTTAACGGTTCAATAGAGATCGCACCCATTCTCGATCTTTCCGACGTTATCGTTGATATCGTGGAAACGGGAAAAACGCTTAAAGAGAATGATCTTGAGGTCTTTGAGACCATTGTTCCCATAAGCGCAAGACTTATTTCGAATAAATCAAGCTTTAAATTTAAAAACGAACAGATAGAAAAGATCGTGCGCGAGGTATCCGCACAGTTGAAAGCAAGCAACTGATGTTTTTTGCTTTTCGAAAAGCGTCCGTATAGCGAGGATCAAATACGGGTGCAAGGAAAGGATTTTCTTAATATGATAAAGATTCTTGAAGTTGGTAAGGTAGCGACTGAGGATATATTTGCCCGCACCGAACCCGAAATAAACGTTGAAGAAATAGTTTTTGATATTATCGAAAGTGTAAAGAAAAACGGAGATAAAGCCCTTTTTGAATATACTGAAAAGTTCGATAAGGCAGCTCTTTCATCCCTTCTCGTGACAGAGCAGGAGATTTCGGAGGCAGTAGAGGCAGTTGAACCCGAGTTCCTCGAGATTATCAGAAAAGCGGCTGTCAATATCAGAAAATTCCATGAAAAGCAGGTCAGAAACAGCTTTATTATCAATGATGAAAGCGGTATCGTCATCGGTCAGAAGGTGATCCCCGTAGACCGTGCAGGCCTTTACGTACCCGGCGGTACTGCGGCTTATCCCTCAACCGTGCTTATGGATTCAATCCCCGCAAAGATTGCAGGTGTCAAGGAGGTCGTAATGGTAACACCTCCCTCAAGGGACGGTAAGGTGAATCCCGTGATCCTTGCGGCAGCATATGTGGCGGGAGTTGATAAGATATTCAAGGTAGGCGGAGCACAGGCCATTGCCGCCCTTGCTTACGGTACCGAGAGCATCCCTAAGGTAGATAAGATCGTAGGCCCTGGAAACGCCTTTGTTGCAGAGGCTAAAAAGCAGGTCTTCGGTAAAGTATCTATTGATATGATAGCGGGCCCCAGCGAGATACTTATTGTGGCAGATGGTGCTTCCAACGCCGCTCACGTTGCGGCTGACCTTCTTTCGCAGGCCGAGCACGACCGACTTGCAAGCGCAGTTCTCGTTACTGATTCCATTGACCTTGCCAATGCGGTTAGCTCCGAGCTTGAAAGACAGATACCGCTTCTTGAAAGAGCGGATATAGCAAGGGCCTCCATCGATAATAACGGCAAGATCATCGTAGCAGACGATCTTATGAAGGCAATTGAGATATCAAATGAGATAGCTCCCGAGCATCTTGAGCTTTGCGTTGATAATCCCTTTGATTATCTTGACAGCATTCGCCATGCAGGCTCGATCTTTATGGGCAGAAATTGTCCTGAGGCCCTCGGTGACTATTTTGCAGGGCCTAACCACACTCTCCCTACCAGCGGAACTGCGAAATTCTCAAGCCCCCTTTCAGTTGACGATTTTGTGAAGAAGACACAATATACCTACTATACAAAGGATGCTCTTGCAAGAGTTGCCGAGGACGTTGCATTCTTTGCAAGAAAAGAGGGGCTTACAGCTCACGCAAACAGCGCAATTATCAGAACTAAGGAAATCTAAAATGAGCCGCTTTTTCTCACAGAAATATAAAGAGCTTGAGCCCTATACT
>JAFXFQ010000003.1 GCA_017520365.1 Clostridia bacterium | reverse complement strand
GTCCGACCTTATGAAGGAGGGGAAGGTCGATGAAGTTGGGGTTGCCCGAGAAGGCGCTGTATGATTTATAGGGAGAGTTCGCTTCGTCGGGAAGGCAGAAGGGAAGAGTCTGCCAGTAGGAAAATCCGCAGTCAGCCAGGAAATCGACCCACTGGCAGGCTGCCTCACCAAAGGAACCCTCGGAATGATCTCCCCAAAGGGAGGAGATGTGCATAAGCACACCGCTTGCACGTTTCATAGAATATACGTCCTTTTCTGAAGTGTATGGTATTATTATAACAAAAACTCAGCGACTTATCAATAGTCGCCGAGTTTCTTTTATTATTTATTTACTTTTTAAGCTCTGCCAAGGCTTTCTTTCCCTCATCTGTGACCGGGTGTATCCATTTACCCGACACGAAGTACCATATGCAGAGAGCGGTCTTTGGGATATCCTCCGAAAGGTACATAAGGAGAAATATCGTTTCAAAGGGAACGCCGAGCCGTGCAAGGATAGCGGTTAAAGGAATGGAGATGAACCATAGGGCGGAAACGTCACATATCATTCCTGTTTTCGGGTCTCCTCCCGGGCGGAAGATACCAACGATAGTCAGATATGGGATGTTTCGGATGGGCATATCAAGGGCGTAGATAAGGATGCAGTAAAGTGCGCTCTTTATTGCGATATCCGAATATTCTCCGCTGTAGGTGAACATCGTAACGAGGGGAGACCGGAGAAGTATCAGTATCGCACCTGTGAGAATGCTGAACAGAGGCATAATGAACAGAAATCTGTTTGCATCCTGTTTTGCTCCGATGATATCTCCCGCGCCGATGGATTTTCCGATAATGATGCTGCAGGCGTTACAAAGGCCTACGATAAATACGAAAGCAAGGTTTTCCACAGTTCTGAGTATTGTCACTCCGGCGTATGCGTCAACGCTGATGTTGGACAGAATGATATTCAGAATAGTTGTGCCAAGGGCGAAAACTCCCTCGTTTAGCACAGCGGGCATAGTCTTTCTCATAAAGGCTGAGAAATTCTGCTTTGTAAATGAGAAAAGGGCTTTTGCGGGGGCAATGACTATGTTTTTCTGTATAATACATACGATAAGGAGTATTACCGTGGTGGTCCAACAGGAGGTGGCGGTTGCCAGAGCAGCGCCTGCGGCACCCATGCCCTCAAAGTCTCCGACACCGAAAATGAGGACATAATTGAGGCAGGCGTTAATTGCGGCATTCACAATGGAGAGCACCATGGGCAGGCGCACCTTTTCCGTTGATCTCAGAACTGTATAGAGAACGAAATTGAATGCGAAGGCAGGATATGAGAATGCAGCATATCGGAGATATGAGGCACCGACGGTAATTACCGTTTTGTCCTTATTAAAAAGGGAGAGGACCTCCTCGGGAAAGAAAAATGCGCCGCAAAAGAATAGAACTCCCGCACCGACGGCAAGGAGCATTGACATACCCTGGATGCGGTTTATGGATCTTATATCCTTGACTCCCCAGAATTGGGCGACAAAAAGCCCGCAGCCTGAGGCAAGACCGAAGATGGTGATGTTAAAAAGCCACGTATACTGAGCGGCCATACCTACGGAGGACAGCACCGTGCTGCCGAGACCTGCCACCATGAAGGTGTCAATAAGTGAAAAGGAGGCTGCCATTAGATTCTGCAGGGCAATGGGCAGAGCCAGAGGCAGCACCGTTTTCCAAAAGGCTTTATTGAAATAGATAGATCTGATATTCATTGTCGTTAAGATGTCAACAAAAAATCTCTTCCCGAAGGAAGAGATTTGTTTGTCTTACTGGAGCTCCTTAACCTTAGCTGCCTTACCAACTCTGTCGCGGAGGTAGTAGAGCTTGGAACGTCTAACCTTACCGTTACGTACGATCTCTACCTTAGCAACGTGGGGAGAGTGGAGGGGGAAGGTCTTCTCAACACCGCAGCCGTAAGCTACTCTGCGTACTGTGAAGGTCTCGGAGATACCGCCGCCGTGACGAGCGATAACTGTACCCTCGAAGATCTGGATTCTTTCTCTTGTGCCCTCACGGATGAGGTTGTGGACCTTGATTGTGTCGCCCACATTGAACTGAGGAGCGTCTGCTCTCAGCTGCTCGCTTGCAAAAGCCTGAAGTTTTGTCATTTTTGACTTCTCCTTTTTTCTTTTGGTTCCGTAACGTTCGTACTGAGCTGCATTGGACCGTTCGGGCGGACTTTGCCGCATACGAATGGAATTATATCACATCTTTTAGAGGAATGCAATAGTTTTTTTCTTCTTTTTTCAATTATTTTTCACAAAAATCCATTGAAAGAAAAGATTTACTATGGTAAGATGATTGTATCATTTGAAGTTGCATTTTGCAACAGATTGGAGTAATTATGGCGATTCCCGTTCCCGAAAAAAGAATAGCAGAATTTGAAAATATGGGTCTTGGCCTGTTTATTCATTTCGGTATGTACTCTCAGCTTGGCTGCGGTGAGTGGATAATGAATATTGCAGGTATGTCCGTTGAGCAGTACAGTCCCCTCAAGGACACCTTTACTGCAAAGGATTTTGATGCAAAAAAGATCGTTGAGATCGCAAAGGCCGCAGGTATGAAGTATATCAATATTACAACAAAGCACCACGACGGCTTCTGCCTTTACGATTCAAAGGATCTGAACAATGGCTACGATACTGTTCGTAACGCTTGCGGACGCGACCTTATCCGCGAGCTTGTAGATGCCTGTAACGAAGGCGGTATTCTACCTATCTTCTATCATGCTACTCTTGACTGGTATCATCAGGATGATTTTGACAACGATTTTCCAAAGTACCTTCAGTATCTTAACGACAGCGTGGAGCTTCTTTGTACACAGTATGGCAAGATCGGCGGACTTTGGTTTGACGGTAACTGGTCTCGTCCTCTGACCGATTGGGATGAGGATACCCTTTACGCAATAATCAGAAAGCACCAGCCCGATGCTCTTATAATCAACAATACCGGCCTTGATGCCCGCGGTTGTGCAGGCCATCCCGAGATAGACAGCGTTACCTTTGAGCATGGAAGACCTACACCCATGAATCGTGAGGGTGCCCCCAAGTATCTTGCGGCTGAGATGTGCCAGACTATGAATGACCATTGGGGCTTCGGTAAGGCTGATTTCAATTACAAGAGCCTTCCCGAGCTTATAGAGACACTTTGTGCTTGCCGCAAGGTGGGCGCAAACTTCCTTCTCAACGTGGGTCCCGATGGCGACGGTAATATCATTCCCATGCAAGAGATCATGCTCAGAAGCCTTGGCGAATGGATCCGCACCTGCGGTCAGTCTATTTACGAGGGCAAGCCCTCCGAGATAAAGGGCGAGTTTAAGAACTTTGCTCTTGAGGACGGAGAGAAGGCATATCTTTACATCCACGACCTTGCTATCCTCGGCAACGCACACGTTACCGTTCAGGGTGGCGGCGTAGGCTTCAAGCACTTCTCAAACGTTAAGAGAAAGGTTAAGAGTGTTTGCTGGAGCGATAACGGTGAAAATATCGATTTTGTTCAGCACGGCGAGCACCTTTGGGTCAATGCTACCGGATTCCCCTACGGCTGTCAGTACGTTGTCCGCGTTATGAACGTTGAATTTGAGGACTGACCTCATAAATATTGAAAGCCACCGGCAAATGCAATTGCCGGTGGCTTTGTTGTTTTTACAAAGGTTGTCAGTTTGCGCCTGATATGATTCTTGAGAGAAGATTTGCATCAAGTGCATTGAGCGCTCCGTCGCCGTTGATATCAGCTGCTCCTCGGAGCTCATCGGGAATCTGTGCGGCTCCGGTAACGAATCTCTTCAGTGCGTTTACGTCCTGGGCGTTCAGCTTTCCGTCTCCGGTAACATCTCCGATAATTGGCTCTGCATCGGGGGTGAGCTTATACTCCAGGGTAATTGCTTCGCCGGTTGCAGTTCTGCCGTTTTTATCAGTTACTGTGCAGATAAGTGTGGCTGTTGACTCCAAAGAAAGCTTATTTGCGATATCAACGGTGACTGTTGCCGTATCCATGCCGCTGATATAGGGAAGAAGGGTAGGATCAGAGCAGGTCCAGGAATATGTAAGTCCAAGTCCGGTGGCGCTTACGGTAAAGACTGCGGTACCGGTATCTGTTATCAGTGCTGATGCGGGGAGGGTGCTGTTGATTGCGGGGGGAGGGGAGATAACGTAGGTAAAGCTTACGCTTGGGGAGGTAACGCTGTTACCGTTTTTGTCAGTTACCGTACAGTAAAGCTGTGCTTCAAGCTCTTCGGACAGAAGCTTGTCTATAGTGATAAGAAGAACTGCAGTATCGGTATCGGACATATATCGGGTAAGGGTTTCATTGGTAGAGTGCCATTTATAAGTAAGCTCAGTGCCGTCGGCAAATATCTTGTATGCTACGGTACCTACGTCTGTGATCCTTGAAGACGTGGGGGTGATGCTTGAGATAACAGGTCCGGATATCTGGCTGTCCTCCTGCCATACTGCGTACAGCGTGACGGAACTGTTCTCTGAATATACGGAGCCGCTTTCATACTCGGCGGTCTCAGCGTCTGATGTGGTCGCCCATCCGATGAATGTATAGCCGTCACGGGTGGGCTTGTCGCTTGTGATCAGAAGGTCCTTGCCGTTTACCTTGACCTGGTTTTTCACAGCACCGCTGCCGCCGTTCAGGTCATAGCTTACCGTGCTTGCGGCAAGGAGGGTACGCTTTCCGAGACCATCTCCCATAAGCTCCTGCGCCTCGGCGTCATCCTCAAAATCGCAGTTAACGTAGACGGCACCGCCGGAGCTTTCCAGCTTCAGGTTATCAATTGCCATACAGCCTGCATAGCTGAAGAACATCTGATAAGAGGTGTATGCCTTGTAGCCGCTCTGAGTCTGACCGATAAGCTCGCCGTCAATGTAAGCTGCAGCTGCACCGTTTTTGATGGTTATTGTAACGGTATGCCAGTTTGAAATATCCGCTGTTCCCCAATCGTATGCATAGGTGCGGTCGCCGAGAGAAACACCTGTTGGTGATATTTCAACGCCGCCGCCCTCTGCTGTCCAGAACTGAGCGACCGCATCCTCAGAGGCTGAGGAGATAAGGGCAAGGTCAACGGTGAATATGATATCCTGTCCGTTTTCGCCGTAATGGCCGATATATCCGTAGGCTTCGGCGGAGGGCCACTGCCATCCGTAACCGTCGGGACACGCATACGTTGTATTTCCCTCGTCAGGCTCCTCCTCAGCGGGGGGAGTGGTTGTATCGATAGTATAGGCATCAAGGCCGCCGGGGAGGATCGTTTCAAGACATACCTGAGCATAGATCCTTGCCATATAGTCATTGGGATGGCACATATTGTCGCCGCTGAAATCAAGGTAATCCTTGATCTCAAGAAGAGATTCGTGCATTGCCGTCACATCTGCAACGGCAACACCATCGTGAGTTTTTGCGATTTCGTTGAGAGCGTCGCGGCAGGCATCAAAATAGGACATATAGTGACAATGGATATTGGCATAGAAGGGTGCAACGAGAACGAATTCGCAGTTAGGTCGGGTGTCGCGCACCTCTGCGATAATATCGATGATGGCACTCTTGAATTCGCTCTTAAGTCCCGATGCGCTGCCGGAGGAATCCTGGCTCCAGTTCATTGCATCGTTAACGCCGAATTCAATAAATACAAGATCGGGATTGTAGGCTGTGACCCACTCGTCGGTTTTGGAAACGAGACCGGGGGCAGCCCCGCCGCCCTCTGCTGAATAGGTCGCATTTATGCGCATTCCGTAATCTTTTCTGAGCTTTGAGACGATCATCTCATTCCAATACTCGGCATAAGGGTAAACGTCTCTGTAGGAGGAGGAGTTTGCACCACCGCAGATACTGTCTCCGAAGAAGACAACATTCATTGCCTGCTTGTTGCTTATCCTTCCTGCGGTAAGGGGGAGCTCGCCGCTCCTCTGCTCGGGTACGTAGTGATCCCATGTGTCGGAATGAGTATAAGAAACGTTGATATATCCGTTGAAAAACTCGGGGCTCTGTCCCCAATATTCCCACTTGCCGTCACCTGCGGCGGTTCTGTTATAGTATCTGTCCCAGCTGTAGCCGTTGGGGTTAGACTGCGGGTGGATATAGGTGTATTCCTTGAGACTGATGCTTCCGCTTGTAAGGAATGTGATCTCATCTCCGTTTACGACGTAGTCAAGACCCTCGTAATACTTAGATGAAAAATCAGCGCTGTACACGCTTGTGATCTCATCCGGGGTGTACATAAGCTTATATACGGCGTTACCGTTTGTATCCATGATGGGGTAAACCGCCTCGTTGTATACGATATTGCCCTTCCAAAAGGGGGCTGTATACTTATCATACTCGTACTTTGTACAAACGTAGTCTCCCGTTGCGTATTCGGGGGTGGAGATATTGTATCTTTCCGCTATGCGTGCGTCTCTTTTTGCGATAGCGGTATCATAATCGGAGCAGAATAGGATGGAGTCGATATAAAGGGTATCACCAACAAGTGCGGAATTGAATGCATCAATTCGGATGCTGTGTACCTGTCCATTCCACCAGCTGAGGGATGAGAGGTCGATTATCTGAGAGACAAAGGACTCGCTCTTTGTTACGTTATAGTTGACAGACTTTCCGGCAGTAGGACCTGTCACGGAGCCTGCAGAGATGAAAAGCTCTGTTTTTGTTGCAAGATATGATGCACTCTGGGGAACACGGTAGATAACTACCATGGTCTTGAAGGATGAAGCGCTCAGGTTCAGGGATGAAACGTCAAAAAGAGCGCGGGGGTCGTAAGCATTTCCGCTGACAGTAAGCTTCATAGCCTGTGCGCCAGAATCAAACGTGGCATCTATGCAATTCTTCTCTGTGATATAGGAGAGCATATCTGCACTTGAAAATACGAACTCTCCGTCTGCGGGAGAATATGCTGATGTAACAGGTGCAAAGGGGAGGGATGCTGACAGCAGCAGTGAAGCGCATATTACAAAAGCAAGGATCTTTCGTGTGAGTTTCATAATAGCTCCTTATTCAATGTGGATGATTTATAACATGACAAAAGGTATAATTTTGTCACATTAACAGCAAATATATTATAACACTATTTTGGGCGCTGTCAATCAATAATTTTGTTAGGTTTATATAAAAAGTGACGGGCTTTGAATGGTTTTACTGTTGTGAATGATAGAAAGAGATCATATAAAAAAGTTCGGATACCCGCAGGCACCCGAACTCTGTTTATTCGTATGTATCGCCGAACACCTTTTTTACAAGGTCAAGGCAGTACGCAAGGGAGAATGCGCTGTCCTGAGATATGATCTCATTTTCCTTTGCAAGCTCTTCTGTGTATTCAGACAGAAGATAGGTGGTAATGAGACCTCTGCCTGTGAGGACATGGGTCACAAGAGGAGTGACGCCGTAATCCTTGATATAAACCTCACCGTTTTC
>JAFXFQ010000154.1 GCA_017520365.1 Clostridia bacterium | reverse complement strand
CGTTGCCAGAAGAGCCGAAAAGCCCATCGAGACCACTCTTGAACTCAGTGATATAGTAACTAACGCGATCCCCGCAGGAGCGCGCAAAAAGGAAAATCAGCATCCCGCCAAAAGAACGTTTCAGGCGATCCGTATCGAGGTGAACGACGAGCTCACAATAATCGAGCCCGCCCTCAGAACAGCGGTTGAGCGACTTGCCAAGGGCGGCAGGGCGGCGGTGATCACCTTCCATTCTCTTGAGGACAGAATAACAAAGCACACATTTAAGGACTTAGAAAACCCCTGTACCTGTCCCTCAAGCTTTCCCGTATGCGTCTGCAATAAAAAAGCATCGGTAAAGTCAGTAACGAGAAAACCTATTCTTCCCTCCGATGAGGAGCTGGAATTCAACCCAAGAGCAAGGAGCGCAAAGCTCAGGGTGGTAGAAAAATTGTAGAAAAGCCGCTCGGCGGCGAAAGGAGAGACTGTTCATGTCCAACACAAGAGTAACAACAACTGCAGAAAATCCCCTCTGCGACAGACTCAAGGCAAGATTTGAGTCCAGAGGTGTAGCTGCAGCTAAGACAGGAACTTTCACCGCAGTACGTGAGAAGACAGCGGCTCAGAAGAAGGCCGAAGCAGTAGCAAATCCCTTTGAGGAAACAGCGCAGTTCGTACGCAGCGACGTTAAGACAAAGGCGAAGGCAACGGCAGAAACAGTAAGATTCGAAAAGATAAACGGCGCAGTTGATACAGCAGCGGCAAAGAGAAGAGTAGCGGCATACGAGATGTCCACCCCCTTTGCATCCGGTGCGTATGCTGCGGCTTATGCAAGAGCTGCAGACATCCGCGCAAGAGCGGCAGACGGCAGCGAGGCAAGAAAGAGCGCAGAGAGACAGGCTGCAAGAATTGCAAAGGCAAAGCGCCCCGCCCTTTTCTCTATTGCTTGGTTCAAGGAGGCGTTTGCAACAGATGAGGAAGAGATCAGGGTAAAAAAGGCTCCCGTTTCCTTCGGCGTTGCTTTCGGAATAATCCTTTTCTGTGTTGTAGTGATGATGATTATCTTCAGCTTCGCTCAGATCAGCGAATTCAAAAAGGAGATATCCGCCCTTGAAGGCCAAAAGGCTGCTCTTGCAGGCGAGATAGATCAGCTTACCCTCAGCATCGATCAGAAGAACGATATTCGCCAGATAGAGCAGATCGCAACTGAAGAGATAGGCATGGTAAAGAGCAACAGAGTAGAATCAAGATATATCAGCGTTGCCGAAGGAGACCGTATCGAGATTCCCGAAAGCATTTCGGGATCCGGGGAAGAATACGGAATATTCTCCGCAATGATGTCATCTGTTCAGAGCAACTGGAACAGGCTCATGGAGTACATAGACTGATATTGAAAGTCGGCATCCGCCGACTTTCTTTACTTTGATTGCCGCTGTCTATTGAAACCTGCAGGGATATGCGGTATAATTAAGAAAGAACAAACGTATAATCGGAAAAGAAGATAATCCGTTAAAAAGAAGGTATAAAAGGACTATGGCAAAAAAACTCAAAAGAATATCCAGAAGATCGTATTCAAGAGCAAGCTTTGTCATCCTTGCATTCTGCGTTATCGCGGCAATAATCGCCGCAAGACTTGTAATAATACAGATCAAGGATCATGAGTCTTATAAGAAAAAGGTAATGAATGAGATCACCATCGAAACCGAGGTGAATCCCGCCCGCGGAGCAATATATGACAGAGAGGGTAATATCCTTGCCCAGAACAAGACTGTTTATCTTTGCTTTATCTCTCCTCAGGATATAATTGACGGTGCCGCTGATGCAAAGGCCGCAGAGAAAGCACTTGCCGAAAAGAAAAAAGAGGCTCTCGAAAACGGAGAGGCGTGGACGGACCCTGACCCCTCCGCAGGCATCTGGGAGGACGAAGACGGAAAAAAGCACCGTATCACCGAAATGGATGATATGATAGCATCGTTTCTCACCCAGACACTCGGCGAAAAATACGGCGTTGAATACGACAGCATAATGGAAAAGGCCGCAAAGGAGGGCCGCCGCTACGAGGTCATCACAAAAGAGGTGGACGAGGAGGAGGCACAGCTCATTCGTGAATTCACGGATAAGTATAATCTTTCAAAGCAGCTTGTTCTCAGAGCAGATTATATCAGATATTACCCCAAGGATACTCTTGCAAGCCACGTTATCGGCTTTACAAACGGTGACGGAATAGGTGCCTACGGTATCGAAGCGTTTTACAATAACGTGCTGGAGGGTGAGAGCGGACGTTATATCAGCGCTCAGGATGCAAACTCCAACGACATGGATTATAAGTACGAAAGCTTTATCGAGGCAGAGGACGGCTACGATATCATAACTACCATCGATACTTATATCCAGTATGAGCTGGAAAAGCAGCTTGCCGCGACCCTGAGAGAGAATAAGGCGGCAAACAGAGTAACCGGAGCGGTTATGAACGTAAAAACGGGTGAGGTGCTTGCCATGGCAACAGCTCCCACCTTTGACCTTAACGATCCGTATGTGCTTGACAGCGATTCTCAGGCGGTTCTCGATGCATACGTTAACAGCGAGGAAAGACTCGCCGATGCAAAGAAGCTGGCAGAGAATAATTTCAAGCTGAATAACCCCGACGTGGCACAGGACTCTGCAGAATTTCCTTCTCTTGTAGAGGCTCATTACGCAAAGCAGAGCGACTACTATTATGAGCAGGCGTACAGCAATAAATATTTCAGCCTGCTTTATGCAATGTGGAAGAATAAAGCAATAACAGAGCTATACGAGCCCGGCTCCACGTCAAAGATCATAACAACGGCAATGGCGTTTGAGGAAGGAGTTACCACTCCCGATGAGGTGTTCTTCTGCGGAGGCAGTATGATGGTAGAGGGCTACGGCTCGCCTATTAGCTGTCATGACCATTCCGGCCACGGAAGCCTTCCCTATGCAAAAAGTCTTCAGCAGTCCTGTAACCCCGCCCTTATGACGGTGGGCCTCAGAATAGGACGTGAAAAATTCTATAATTACTTCCTTGATTTCGGCTACGGTGAGCTGACAGGCATCGACCTCCCCGGCGAGGCCGGCACCTATTACCATAGCTTCAAGGACTTTTCCAAGGTATCTCTTGCAGTCTATTCCTTCGGCCAGACATATAAGACCACGGCAATACAGCAGCTTTGTGCCGTATCTGCCATCGCTAACGGCGGTTACGTGGTAACACCTCACGTGGTCAAAATGATAAAGGATTCCAACGGCAATATAATCCAAAGCTTCGATGCCAAGATCAAAAGACAGGTGGTCAGCTCCGACGTATGTGCAACCATATCAGCCATCCTTGAGGACGGTGTTTCCGGTGACGGCGGTGCGAGAAACTGCCGAGTTAAGGGATATAAGGTCGCAGGTAAGACAGGTACCTCCGAGAAGATAGACGAAAAGGACGCAAGCGGCCAGACATATCTGCGCGTTGGCTCCAGCGTGGCCTATGCGCCTGCGGATGATCCGGAGATCGCCGTTATCATTGTTTGTGATGAGCCTATGGGAGGAAGCGTTTACGGAAGCGTCGTTGCGGCGCCCTATGTTTCCGATCTCCTTGCATCTGTGCTTCCCAGATTGGGACATCTCCCCGACTTTACCGAGGAGGAAAAGGAAACTATAGAAACAGGCCTGCTTGATTATAACGACTGGGACGTTACCTCTGCAAAGAGTGATATTACAAACAAAGGCCTGAGAGCTATCGTTGTCGGAGACGGTACCAAGGTAACAGGGCAGGTGCCCGAGGCGGGCAGTATGCTCAACCGTGAGGAAGGCAGAGTAATACTCTATACCAACTATATTCCCATTGAGAGTAACCTTGTGACAGTTCCGGACGTTTACGGAAAAACAGCCCAGGCTGCAAACAGAATATTGACGGATGCCGGCTTGAACGTAAGCATCGGAGGAGTTGATGACAGCCTTGATGCAACAGTGGCCTCACAATCCGTGGCACCCGGCGAGCAGGTTCCCGAGGGAACCGTAGTCAGAGTGACTATGAGAAATACAAATATAACGGATGACTAAATAAAAGGGAAAGCCCTTCGGAAGTTGAAAGAAAATTCACTTTCGGAGGGCTTATGCTTTTAAAAGAACTGTTAAAGGGGCTGGATTACAGACTTTGTAATATTTCCGGGGATACGGAGGTCACCTGCCCTTTTTCCGACTCAAGACTTGCGATAGACGGAGGCCTTTTTATTTCTCTCAATGGAAAGTATACCTGCGGAGATAAATACCTTCATGAGGCTATAATGAAGGGGGCCGTTGGCGCGGTGACTGAAAAAAGGTGCTCTTTCCCGTCGGTCAGAGTGAAGGATACCCGATATGCCGCTTCGGTTATATGGAATAATTTCTATAAAAGACCTGCAGAGAAAATGAGACTCTACGGAATAACCGGTACAAACGGGAAAACATCAACTTTGCGCTTTTTGGCTTCATGCCTTTGTGCTGACGGAAGAAATGTGGGAACTGTGGGAACGCTGGGGTGCTTTGCCGGCGAGGAAAGACTGTGCTCGTGTACCGGCGAAAAGGTTGACGGATGCTCTGCCATGACAACTCCGGATCCTGCCTGTCTCTACAGAGTTCTTGCCGAATTTCGTAAAAGAGGTATCACCGATGTGGTGATGGAGGTGTCCAGTCATGCAATATTTCAGAAAAAAGTGGATGCGCTTTCCTTTGATTACGGAGTGTTCACAAATCTCACACCGGAGCACCTGGATTTCCATAAGGATATGGAGGAGTATTTCAGAGTAAAAGCATCCTTTGTGGCAAGATGCCCGGTCAGGGTGGTTAATGGGGATGACCCCGAGTGCAGAAGGTTTGCAGTCGGTATCCCTTCCTACAAAATAGAACGCCGAGATGCAAAAGCTCTTTGCGAAACGGTGGGAGGAGTGTCCTATAAGGCTGATATTCAAGGCCCGCTCAGTATAAGATCAACGGTGGGCGGAGCATTCACCGTAACCAATACCCTCCTTGCACTGAAAACTGCGCGCCTTGCAGGAGTCAGCCAAAGAGCCTGTGAAAAGGGAATTGCCTCTGTAAAAAGCATCAGCGGAAGACTTGAAAGAGTAGCCTTTAGCGAGAATGATGGTTTTGATGTCATAATAGATTATGCCCATACCCCTGCTGCACTTGAAGGGGTCCTGCGTGAGCTTTTGAAAAATACAAAGGGTAACCTTATTTGTGTATTCGGCTGCGGCGGAGAAAGAGACAGATCGAAAAGACCTGTTATGGGTAAGATAGCGCAGAGCTATTGCGATGCTGTCATCGTTACAAACGATAATCCCCGTGGAGAGGATCCTCTTGCCATAATACGGGATATAACCGATGGTATGGATG
>JAFXFQ010000153.1 GCA_017520365.1 Clostridia bacterium | reverse complement strand
TACCTGTAGCCCGAATCGTATAGCGCAATCGAGTTTGCGGGGCGGGAGGAGTTTACGGCGGAGATCTTGAAGGTGGAGCAGCTCGTGTCAAAGCTGCCGCCCATTGTGTCGTAGATCGCTTCAGTCTTGATGCGTATCCATTTTGCGCTGAGGGTGATATCGGAGGTTATGATGTTGTCCTTTGCGTATTTCGTGCTTCCCGAGAACCAGCCGTCAAGGGAGTGGCTTGAGAGGGTGGCTGAGGGAAGGGCACCTAATGGTGATCCGCTCTTTACGTGCATTTTGCCGTCTGCGGCATCAAAGGCGGCGCGGCTTTCGTAAGCCGATACGTTAAAGCCGTTCACGGTCACGTAGTCTCCCGCTTTCAGATTGTTCTGTATCCAGGTGCTCATGGTGCCGTGGCCCGAAAGAACGATACAGCCCTCGGGGATGGGGGCATTACCCTTTCCTGATGAGTATACCGTAATGACCGTGCCGTCTTTATCTATAACGGCCTCGGTGCCGTATATGTTCGTGCCTGTGGAGACTTTTCCGGCATATATTACGAGAGCATTGGTGGAGCGGTGGATGTTTATACCGCTTGCTTTTGCCGATGCTCCTGAGGAAACAACGCCTCCGTTTCCTGCATCAAATGTAACGGTGCAAAGCTTTTCCCATACGGCGGTGAGAGTAATGTCGCCGTAAAGGCCGACGGTACTACCCTCGGATACTGTGGTTCCGTTGGGATCCTTCCAGCCCTTGAACAAGTATCCCTCGCGGGCAGCCGTGGGGAGAGCACCGTATTTTTCACCGAACTTTACGGTGGTAGTTTTGCTTGCCGTGTATGCATAAGCACTTTCCCAAACGTAAACGGTGTCGTTTTCAATGACCAAGTAACGGCCCCTTTTCAGTTGCTCATGTATCATCGTACCGGCACTTCCGTGGCCCGAAAGAATATATCCCTCTGAAGGGATCTTCGCATTGCCGCAACCGTATGGATATACTGCAAGAACGGTGCCGTCCTTGGCAATGACCGCCTCGTAGCCGTAAACGTTTGTCCCCGTTGAGGCCTTGTCTTTGTACAAAACGAGGGCGTTTGAGCCTCTCGGAATATCTGTTCCCGAAAGCTTCATCGAGGCGACGAGTCCCTCTGTCTGTCCGCCGTCAGCATTGAAGTAAAGGTCTCCGGGGAGAACCTCCCATTTTGCGGTGAGTGATATACCCTCAGGGGGCATAACGTAGCTTTCAGTTACCTTAACACCGGAGGCGGTGTACCAGCCCACGAAACTGTGGTAGGTCCTGGTCACCTCCGGGAGAGTGCCCACTTCAGCCCCCGGGAGAATTTTTTTGTTTATTGCCTTGTAGGTAGCCTCGTTCTTGTAAACCGTGATAACTCCGGAGGCCTTATCATAGGAAACGTAGTTTGACTTTGTTATGTTTGCCCTCAGCCATTCGTAGCCGCTTCCGATACCTGAGATAACGAAGCCGCCTGCGGGGATGGGTGTCTTGCAGGTGCCGTATTTGGGATCCGACAGCACGGAGCCGTTTTTGTCAACGGCGATTTCCGCACCGTATTTGTTTGTCTGGGGAGCGGAAAGAGCGTAGGATGAGTCGTATACGATAAGAGAGTTTGCGGGGCGGGAGATGTTCAGACCACTTGCCATTCCCGTTTTGATGCCTGAAAAGCTTCCGCCGTCAGTGTTGTATGCAACGGGGTAGCCTTCAAATGATGCCCAAGTGGCTCTGAGTATGATAGTGTAGGGCGAAATGCAGGTGGTGTTCTCAGTGATAACGGTGTTGGTGCCCGAGATTCTCCAGCCTGCGAATTCCGATTCAGCCATGGAAGGGACGGGAAGAGAGCCGTATTTTTTGCCCTTTTCGGCAGTTTTCGTGCCGGAGAGATAAGAATCGTAGCTTTCGTAAACGGTAATGGAAAGAGATGCCTTGTCTACGTGAACGTAGTTGCCTGCGCTGACGCTCTGCCGGAGCCACTCGTAGCCGCTTCCGATTCCTGAGATAACGAGGCCGCCTGCAGGGATAGGGGTCTTGCAGGTGCCGTAGTCAGGGGCGGAAATGACCTTTCCTGTGCTGTCCACTGCGGCCTCCGCGCCGTATGGGTTGGTCTGAGGTGCGCTGTAGCCGTAGCTTTTGTCATAAATCACGAGGGCGTTTGAGCCGCGGGGAGTGTTCAGAGAGGTGGCAGTGCCCGAAGCCTTTTTTGTGCTTGTGTAGGAGCTGTAGCTTTCGTAAACGTACACCGCGCTTCTTTCGGCATCGTAGATAACGTAGTTTCCGCGCTTTACGTTTTTTGAAAGCCATTCGTAGCTTGAGCCGATGGCGGATATGACGAATCCCTTGTCCGGGATAGTTGTTTTGCAGGTGCCGTATACAGGGTCTGAAATGACAACACCGCTTTTGTCAACAGTGACCTCTGCACCGTATGCGTTGGTCGGGGTGGTCTTGTAGGCATAGCTTGAATTGTAAACAATGAGCTGATCCTTACCGCGGGAGGTGTTGAAGCCGTTGGCGGTCCTTTTTGCCTTGGCCGCACCGCTGTAGGTGCCGCCCTTCAGGTCAAAGATAACGGGGGCGGGAACGGTGCCTCCGGAAAGCTGCTCGTTGAGGGTGCAGGATTCGCTGTCAAGAGTGATCCAGCCCATGCTTGTCCTGCCGCGGGTCTCGCCGTTGAAATAAACCTTTTCGCTGATGATGACCTTTGTGCCTTTGGCAAGGCTTGTCACCAGCTCGCTTGAGGTATCAGCGGTCTTTCTTACGTTTCTTGATACCTTGATGTCCCATACCTCAAGGTCCGTTCCTATAACTGACCAGTCGAGAAGCAGACAGTTGTTGTAGGTCTTCTGTCGTCTTGTGGCGTATCTTCCCGCAATGGAGTCGCTAAGAGCCGCTCTGTAAAGTATGTCGAGAGTGATTCCTTCGAAGGAGCCTGCCAGCTCGGCCGCTGCATTGGCCACACGTTTTGCACCGCCTTGACCGCACTGATTTTCAATATCGGAGTAGTAAACGAGGGCGGAGGGATCGGTGATGCCGAGAGCCATTGCGTGGTTCACGTATGAGAAGATGTCTGTGGCGGCAAGATCGTCCTGTGCCTTTTTGCCCTCCTCGGTGGAGATGAGGGAGGAAACTCTCCTTGCCTCATCCTCGTTGAGGGTGCGGGTGGACCAGCTTTGAGCCGTCAGTATTTCGTTGTAAAGGCTGTCTCCCAAAATATCCTTAGCCTGTGTGGGATTAGCGTTTACAATGGTTCTAAGCAGGCTGAGAGCACGGTTTGCGTGCCACTGGATCCAGCCTATGCTGAGAGCTCCGTTGTCGTTTGCGTTAACGGAGTGGTAGTGGCCCTCGTTCTCTCTGATGATTGGGGCGGCAGAGGCGATTATGTCGTCTATGGTAACGTCGGCTCCCTCAGCTCTTGTGACAAGCAGTGGCACGAGAGGGAGGAGCATAAGCAGTGTCAGTATAGTACAGGTAAGCTTTTTTAACATATGTATATCCTTTCGGGATCATATCTGGCAACAATTTTCTACAATAATTATACCATTGCCGACACAGTGTGTCAAGGGCGCAGGATACGGCAAAAAAAGCCAATACACAAAATATTCAATATTAGTAAAAAAAATGTTGACAAACGGAAGGGGGAGTGCTATAATATCACTACCTCTGATTGAGGGTTCTTTTTTTGTGCCCTTTAAAAAGGCAGAAAAAAGCCCCGGAGGAAGGTGCTGGCGACCTTGTCGCCAAATTCACGGACGGATGTCCGAATACACAGGAGGTACCGACAATGAGAGTTAAGATCACTCTCGCGTGCAGTGAGTGCAAGCAGCGCAACTACGACACAAAGAAGAACAAGAAGAACGATCCCGACAGACTCGAGATGAACAAGTATTGCCGTTTCTGCCGTAAGCACACAATGCACAAGGAAACAAAGTAAAGGAGAGAAACAAATGGCTGAAAAAGAAAAGACCTCAAAGGTGAAGTCCTTTTTCTCTCGCATTTTTGCATGGCTTCGCAGTGTTAAGTCTGAGATGAAGAAAGTCGTATGGACAAGTCCTAAGGCTCTTCGCGCAAACACTATCATGGTAGTTGTAGCACTTATCATTGTGGCTGCAGCAACCGGTGTGGTTGACTTTGTATTTTCTAAGTTCATCACCATTCTCGGTATTATCATCTGAGGAGAAATCCTGAAATGAGCGATATCAATGAGATGAATGCCGGCATGAGATGGTATGTAGCACATACCTACTCCGGCTATGAAAACAAGGTCAAAGCAAATCTCGAAAAGATCGTCGAAAACAGAGGTATGCAGGATCTTATAACTGACGTTCGCATTCCTATGGAGAGCGTAACGGAGGGCGAAGGCGAGGAGGCAAAGACCTCTGAGGCAAAGCTTCTCCCCTCATACGTGCTTATCAGAATGGTAATGTGCGATGAGAGCTGGCACGTTGTAAGAAACATCCGCGGTGTTACAGGCTTTGTAGGCCCCGGATCAAAACCCGTACCCCTTACCGAGGAAGAGGTTGAATTCCTTCTCGGCGGCGCACCCGCTTCTGCAGATGATGCATTCGCAATCGGCGATATGGTAACCATCGCAGAGGGAATCTTTGCCGGATACTCAGGCAAACTTGCCGAGATCTCCGAAGGCGGCGACGTAACGATCATCGTATCCGCAGTTGGCCGTGATATGCCTATCAAGGCAAGCATCAAGGAGATAAAGCGTCTGGCTGAATAAGTCCCAATGGGCAGGCGGTGCCACTTACGGCACAAACGTGGGAGGGAGAAAATTTTTTGAGTCTCCCGTCTAAACCACATACGGAGGTAAATTATTATGGCAAAGAAAATTATCGGCTATATTAAGCTTCAGCTTCCCGCAGGTAAGGCAACTCCCCAGCCTCCTGTAGGTCCCGCACTCGGTGCATACGGTGTAGCCATCCCTAACTTTACAAAAGAGTTCAACGAAAGAACAAAGAACGATATCGGTCTCATCATCCCTGTAGTAATCACAGTATATGCTGACCGTTCCTTCACATTCATCACAAAGACTCCTCCTGCAGCAGTTCTTATCAAGAAGGCAGCAGGTATCGAGAGCGGTTCCGGCAAGCCTAACCGTGACAAGGTTGCAAAGATCACCAAGGATCAGGTTAAGCAGATCGCTGAAACAAAGATGCCCGACCTCAATGCAGGCTCCATCGAGGCTGCAATGAGCATGGTTGCAGGTACAGCACGCTCCATGGGCGTAACAGTTGAGGAATAAGGAGGTTACGAGCAATGTTTAAGGGTAAGAAGTATAAGCAGAGCGCAGAGCTCATCGATAAGTCCAAGGCATACGATCCCGCAGAGGCTATCAAGCTCGTATGCGAGACATCCAAGGCAAAGTTCGATGAAACAATCGAGCTTCACGTACGTCTCGGTGTAGACTCCCGTCACGCAGACCAGCAGGTTCGTGGTGCGGTAGTACTCCCCAACGGTACCGGTAAGACAGTTCGTACTCTCGTATTCGCAAAGGGCGACAAGGCAGAGGCTGCAAGAGCTGCAGGCGCTGACTATGTAGGCGAGATGGACATGGTTGAGAAGATCATGAAGGAAAACTGGTTCGAGTTCGACGTTGTTATCGCATCCCCCGATATGATGGCAACTATCGGCCGTCTCGGTAAGGTTCTCGGTCCTAAGGGACTTATGCCTAACCCCAAGGCAGGCACTGTAACACCTGATGTTGCAAGAGCTGTAACTGAGGCTAAGGCAGGTAAGATCGAGTACCGTCTCGATAAGACCAACATCATCCACTGCCCCATCGGTAAGGCATCCTTCGGCGGCGAGAAGCTTGAAGAGAACTTCAACACTCTCATGTCTGCTATCATCAAGGCTAAGCCTGCTGCAGCAAAGGGTCAGTACATCAAGAGCTGCACCATTGCTTCCACAATGGGCCCCGGAATCAAGGTTAACGCTTCCAAGATCGGCTGATAGCTTTTGAATAATAAAAGATCAAAACCCGTCACTCAGTGACGGGTTTTCTTGTTGTCCGCTTTATGCAGCGGTAACAACACAGTAAATATCCTTGACGATAACGATGGGGAGAGCTATCCAGCCAAGGAATATGGAGAGAACAAGCTTTATCACCAGTGTGTAGATGGAAAGAGAGATGAAAATGCCTGAAAGCCATTTCCATGCAAAGGGAACGCCTGCACACATTAAGCCTGCCAGTATGCCGAGGATCACGCCTGAGCTGGCAAGGCTCATGAATACTACTGCTGCGGCTGTCCATGCGACTGCTGCGATAACGATGTGTCTGATAAGCAGATTTTTTGCTTCTTGTTTCATTTATTTTTACCTCTTTTTTTGTTTTGTTTTTTTGATTACTTAAATTTTTTTACCTCAACTACGGGAAGGTCGGAGCCGATGTGATCTCTGAATCGCTCAAGAATCGCCTGCATCTGCCTGGATGCGGACTTTGCACAGAAGAATCCCAAAAATCCCTTGCCGATAACGGCGGTTCTTGTGATGCAGGGCTTGTAGGTCATGCATTTCTCGTCGTTGAGCCTGATCTCATAGGAATATGCGATGGAGGTTAGCGACAGGGGATCGCCTATGCCCACACGGCGGAATTCCAGCTTTGTAACGTGGTTTTTGTTGAAGTAGCGTACTTCTTTTGTGACTGCCTTCATGGAGGTCTGCAGTGTCTTGACCATGTATTTTGCAGAAGCGTCGCTGTTTATGAATCCCTGCTGATATTCCTTCGCCATGAAGGTGCCGTTGGCGCCCATCCAGTAGAATCTGTCAAAGCCGAGGGGCATCAGATATTCAAGGTTGCCCTCGTTGCACTCCATTTCGTCGAGATACTTTAAAAACATCTCTGCGATCTCTTCCTTTGCGGGCTTTGAGTTTGTTGCTCTCTTGTAGTTGGCAAGCTTTATGCCGAAACGATCCTTTTCAGCCTTGGCTGCCTTTTTCAGCTCATTTGCACAATCCGCACAGCAGGTGAGGTCTACAAGGGGTGCTACCTCAAGTGTGTCAGCGTTGCCGTTGAAAAATCCCTTTGTCAGTTCCTTCTTGCAGAAGCAGCAGTTAGTAGTTTTAGCCATTTTTGTTTTCCTCCGAATGTTATGTTTTATTTCTTATTTTTTTGTTGTACCTATAAGTGGGAGCCGTATCTTAAAAGGTTTTATTATTTTGATTTTTTTATTTTTTTAAACCTTGAATGCTGCCCTTCGGTTATACTTATAAGTGGGAATCAGCCTTACGGAGGTTTTATGTTTTCAAATATTTTTTTCAGCTTTTCGAAAAATTTTTCTTTTTTCTCCGCAGGCAGCCGGTTTTTGAGCTTATCCTCCAAAAAAAGATAATACAGATTGTAGTGCTCTCTCAAAAAGCATCGCCACCTTTCTCTTTAATGATAGGTGGCAGCGATACCCTTTTGGGTTTTATAAAACTGCAAATTTGTTTGTTTTTTCTGAGGTACGATGAAAACAAAAAAGAAGCTGTCGCATGGCGACAGCTTCTCGGGTTTATTATGTAACCTTTAACTGACTTGGATCCGGAATTCTTTTGAGGCCTTTGACAGCTTTTGTAACAGTATGTAGCTGCTGTCTGTGGATCAAAGGAAAATATACTTCAAAATGAAGAGCACTGCAAGCACGTACATAAGAGGAGTGATCTTCTTTGCTTTTCCTGTGCAGAGGTTCAGCACAACGTAGGAGATGATGCCAAGGCTGATACCCTCGGAGATGCTGTAAAAGAGAGGCATTGCGATGATGGCGATATATGCGGGAATAGCCTCTGTCAGATTGTCATCGTCAAAGCGAATCTCTGTTACAGAGCTTACCATCAAAAATCCTACCATAATGAGAGCAGGTGCTGTGGCAAAGGAGGGGATGGAGGTGAACAGAGGTGCAAACAGGGTGGAGAGAAGGAACAGGATCGCAGATACGATGGAGGTAAGACCTGTGCGTCCGCCTGCGGCAACACCGGAGGCAGATTCAACGAAGGTGGTTACTGTGGATGTACCAAGAACTGCGCCTGAGGTGGTGCCGATTGCGTCAGCCATAAGAGCAGGCTTAATAGCGGGAAGGCGACCCTTTTCATCAAGCATTTTTGCCTTTGTTGCAACACCGATAAGAGTTCCGAGAGTGTCGAACAGGTCAACGAAAAGGAATGCAAAAATAACAACGATAAAGTCAAGGATGCGGATGTCCTTCCATGCAACGTTGAAGCACTGGCCGAAGGTCTCGCCGAGCTTTGAAAAATCAAAGGAAATAATGGAGGAGGGGATGAGAGAATAGAAGCCCGCATCAGGGTTGGGGGCATAGATGCCTATCAGCTGGCATATGATTCCGATGATCCATGTGGCAACGATGCCGATAAGGATGGAGCCCTTGAAGCCGCGAATGTGAAGAACAGCGGTCATAAGCAGGCCGATGATGGCAAGCAGTGCGCAGATGCCGTGGGTGGTGAAATTGTCGGTAAAGCTTGTGATGGTAACGAGAGTGGAGGAGTCGACTGCAAGACCTGCATTCTGCAGACCGATGAAGGCGATAAACAGACCGATACCTACGGAAACGCCTCTTTTGAGGGTAAGGGGGATAGCGTTGAAAATTGCCTCTCGAACGTTGGTGAGGGAAAGAACTATGAAAATGATTCCCTCGGCAAAAACTGCAAGCAGTGCGATCTGCCAGGAGTAGCCCATGCCCTGAACAACAGTGTAGGCGAGATAAGCGTTGAGACCCATTCCTGCGGAGAGCACGAAGGGCAGGTTAGCTATCAGTGCCATACAAACGGTTGCAATAAAGGATGCAAGAGCCGTGGCGATAAGAACTGCAGTAGGGTCCATGCCCGCATCTGCAAGAATACTGGGGTTGACAGCCAGTATGTACGCCATGGTCATAAACGTGGTGATACCGGCAACCACCTCGTTTTTTACGTTGGTGTTGTTTTTCTTGAGTTTAAATAATCTTTCCAGCATAAAAAGACGTCCTTTTTTTATTTGTCAAGATAATTATACGTTTTTTCACATAAAAGCGCAATAGAAATTATCATTTAATAATAAATATCTGAAACAATCTGCCGTGTTATAAACAATGTAACACATCCCGACAAATCGGAGTTTGAAGGGGAGAAATTGATGTGATGGTAGGGGACGGCGCCCTCGACGTCCCAAAAGCAAGATGGAAGAATTGTGCGACAAAATGGCTATCAATCCTTGTGCTACAGACGTTTGGTATTGATGTATATGTTATGTTTGC
>JAFXFQ010000152.1 GCA_017520365.1 Clostridia bacterium | reverse complement strand
CGTTGAGACATATGCAAACATCGCTCAGATCATCCTTAACGGCGCTGACTGGTTCAAGGCTATCGGTACTGAAAAGTCCTCC
This sequence comes from Clostridia bacterium, assembly GCA_017520365.1. Lineage (GTDB taxonomy): Bacteria > Bacillota > Clostridia > Oscillospirales > CAG-272 > Avispirillum. Next base: position 9,302 of record JAFXFQ010000152.1, on the reverse strand, counting down.
GGTACAAAGGTATTCGCTCTCGGCGGTAAGATCACAAACACAGGTCTCGTTGAGGTTCCCATGGGAACAACTCTCCGTGAGGTAATCGAGGAGATCGGTGGCGGTATCCCCAACGGTAAGAAGTTCAAGGCAGCTCAGACAGGTGGTCCCTCCGGCGGATGTCTCCCTGCTTCTCCTATCGATACTCCCATTGACTTCGATAACCTTATCGCAGCAGGTTCTATGATGGGCTCCGGCGGTCTTATCGTAATGGATGAAGACACATGTATGGTTGACCTTGCAAAGTTCTTCCTTGAGTTCACAGTAGACGAGTCCTGCGGTAAGTGCGCACCCTGCCGTATCGGTACAGTTCGTATGCTTGAGATCCTTAACAAGATCGCTGACGGTAACGGCGAGCTCAGCGACCTTGATAAGCTCGAAGAGCTTGCAAACTACATCAAGTCCGCTTCTCTCTGCGGTCTCGGTCAGACAGCTCCTAACCCCGTTCTTTCCACTCTCCGCTTCTTCCGCGATGAGTATGTAGCTCATATCGTAGATAAGAAGTGTCCTGCAGGCGTATGTAAGAACCTTCTTCAGTACGTTATCGATGCTGATAAGTGTAAGGGTTGTACACTCTGCTCCCGCGTTTGTCCCGCAAACGCTATCGAGGGCAGCGTAAAGCAGCCTCACGTTATCGATACTACTAAGTGTCTCAAGTGCGGCGCTTGTATCGAGAAGTGTAAGTTCGGCGCAATTTCTAAGCAGTAAGGAAAGGAGCAAAGTATTATAATGGAAACAATAATGCTTAATATAAAGATCAACGGCAGAGACTATACCGTTCCTTACGGCACTACAGTTCTTGAGGCTTGCAAGCAGGCAGGCATCGAGATCCCCACTCTCTGCTACCTTAAAGATATCAACGAGATCGGTGCTTGCCGTCTCTGCCTCGTAGAGGTAGTAGGCGCAAGAGGTCTTGTAACCGCTTGTGTATATCCCATCGAGCGCGAGGGAACCGAGATCCTTACTAACACAGATAAGGTAAAGGCTGCCCGTAAGATGAATATCCAGCTCGTTCTCTCCGCACACGAGAAGAAGTGCCTCTCCTGCGTACGCTCTCAGACATGTGAGCTCCAGAAGTATGCACATGACTACGGTGTTGAGGAAAACTATTTCGATTCCAACGATGAGAAGCTTCCCATCGATGACTCCAGCGTATCCATCATCCGCGATCCCAATAAGTGTATCCTTTGCCGTCGTTGCTCCGCAGCATGTAACAAGCTCCAGGGCATCGGTGCTATCGGCGCACAGAACCGTGGCTATGACACAATTATCGGTTGCGCATTTGAGGGCGACCTCGCAGAGACATCCTGCGTAAACTGCGGTCAGTGTATCGTTGCTTGTCCCGTTGGTGCTCTCTATGAGAAGGACGATACTCAGAAGATCGTTGAGGCTATCAACGATCCCACAAAGCACGTTGCTATCTGCTGCGCACCCTCTGTTCGTGCACAGATCGGTGAGTGCTTCGGCTACGAGCCCGGCACAGACTGCGAGGGCAAGATGGTAGCAGCTCTCAAGGCTCTCGGCTTTGACGGCGTATATGATATGAACTTCACAGCAGACCTTACCATCATGGAAGAGGCATACGAGCTTCTCGGCCGTATCAAGAACGGCGGCGCTCTCCCCATGATCACATCCTGCTCACCCGGATGGGTCAAGTACTGTGAGCACTACTTCCCTGAGATGACAGAGAATATCTCCACATGTAAGTCTCCTCAGCAGATGTTCGGTGCTATCTATAAGGCATTCTTCGCAAAGAAGATGGGTATCGATCCTAAGGATATCGTATTCGTTTCTGCTATTCCTTGTACAGCTAAGAAGTTCGAGGTTGGCCGTGACGGTCAGTCCAATGACGGTCTCGCAAACGTAGATATCGCAGTTACAACAAGAGAGCTCGGCAGACTTATCGAGTCCTCCGGTATCAACTTCAAGGCTCTTAAGGACGAGAAGTTTGATGCTCCCGTTGACATCGGTTCCGGCGCAGGCGCGATCTTCGGCGCAACCGGCGGTGTAATGGAGGCAGCTCTCAGAACTGCTGCAGAGGTTATCCTCGGCACAACTCTTGAAAAGGTTGAGTTTGAAGACGTTCGTGGCGTTGAGGGCATCAAGTTTGCTGAGTACAAGCTGGGCGATATGACTATAAAGGTTGCAGTTGCTTCCGGTACAGCTAATGCGTCCAAGCTTCTCAAGGGCATCCAGTCCGGCGAGTATCAGGCAGACTTCATTGAGATCATGGCTTGTCCCGGCGGCTGTGTAAACGGCGGCGGTCAGCCCATCCAGCCTGCAAGCGTTCGTAACACAATCGACCTCCGTGAAGTTCGTGCGAAGATCCTCTACGATGCAGATGCAGCACTTCCTATCCGTAAGTCTCACGACAACCCCATTATTAAGATGGTATACGATGAGTTCCTCGGCGAGCCCAACAGCCACGTGGCACATGAGCTTCTCCATACTCATTACGTAAAGCGCGGTCTCTGATATTAAAGCCCAAGGTGTCATTTTGACACCTTGGGCAGTTTTATTGTTGGAGAGATAAATTGGAGTTTGAAAGTGACTAAATGGCTACAAATTGAGGGAGCGATTAAAAAAGCCTTCCCCCATGAATCGGGGGAAGGGGGACCGCTTGCGGTGGAAGAGGGTTGAGCATCAGCACGCGAGCTGTCTAAAAATTCAGTTAAGCTTGAAATGATAGGTTAAATAATATTTTTTGCTGTCATATATAGGGGCACTGATGTTCTTTAGTTTGGTTCGCGTGCAGATATCAACCCTCTTCCGTCACTCCCCGTTCGATAGCTGAAATTTATACTTTATCTCCGGGAATATACTTCAATCTAATTTCAACGCGAGTGCAGAGTGCCACCTTCCCCCGAATCATGGGGGAAGGCAAAGTTTGTGTCAACGCCTTGTGCGTTGACAGAGCGGGCACATATACTTAAAATCTGGTTATACCTCACGCCCGCGGGGGAAGGCTTTGGTTCTAACCGTCTCTTTATTTTGTAGCCGTATAGATAATTTCAACTTTCGGTTTATCGGTACAAAAAGAAAATTTGGCTTTTTAGACACTTTCGCTATTTTGTGTATTGACTTTCTTTAAGGGCGGTATTAAGTTGTAAACAGAAGGAGTGTTTACAATGAAAAACAACTTTACATTTTTTGCTGCCTGGTTTCCCACACTTTTGATCGCATCTATGGTAACTGCTCTTTTGTCCGGTACGTTACAGATGATGATTAGATTTATGGTGCCGGATAATTACAGCCTGCAAAACTTTATTGTGTATGCTATAGTAACCGTTATAATTTGCGCGTCCCTTGCTTCTGTTTCTGCAAAGCTTGGCTCTGAGTTGAATAAAGGATCAAAAGAGACATCAACGGGCGTTCCTGTTATTAATATGCTTATCTCTGCTGTTATCTATGTAGTTCTTTACATAATTATGAAGGGCAGAGCATTAGTTATATTCCATCTGTTTCCCTGTGAAATGTTCCTTTCCAATTGTGTTTTGGGTGAGCGGGCGGCTTATGCTTCCATATCTGAAAAAATAATCTTTTCTGTTTTGCAATTCAGTATATATATTGCAGTTTCACTTTTGTTCTATACGTTAGCCAAAAAGAAACAAGAATGCAGCGAGGGAACAAAAAAGCTCAGAGGAGAAAAGAAAAAGTCAAATAACAGATTCGGTATAGATATTGATATATAAAAGAGAAAGACCTTGGCTCACTTTGCAGTGAACCAAGGTCTTTCTGCGGGACGGCGAAGCCGTCTCTTTTTCTTTTTCGTTTTGGCGATGCAAACAGGGTATACCGAGCCCGCTCCTGCTGACTTCAGAGCTGAAGCTACAGCGTTTATCGTTGCGCCCGTTGTGACAATATCGTCAACTACTATGTAATTACCCTCTATTTTTGTCTTTTTTCTGATTCTGTAAGAGGAATCTGCATTTTTCTTTCTCTCAAGAGAGTTCAAATGCTTCTGAGAAAGAACAGCGCTGTTCGTCAGAGTCTGCTGATACCTGATTCCTGTATATTTGGAAATATATTTGCAAAGCTCTTTTCCGTGATCAAATCCGTATTTTCTCACTCTTTTCTTAGAGCGGGGCGGAAAAGTGATTCGCCAGTCTGCGGTAGACCGACCGTCCAGAATAAATGTCTTTAGTATCTCGTGAGAAAGCTCCCTTGCACAGAAACGAATGGCACTTTTTTCCTCACGGGTCTTGACTGCGGTCACCAATCGCAAAACCAGCCTGTCGACAGGATCGTCGGAGCCGAATTTCTTGTAAAATCCAAGAGCGGATATGCTTCTGTCACCAACGGAATCTGTATCCGTCATATGAAAGGTGCGGCATATGCAGGCTCTTGCCGTCTTGTGACAAACGGGGCATTTCGCTCGCCGTGCAGATTCCCACAGGGGAAGACAGGTTTCGCAAAGCTCATTTTCCTTCAGAAGCATATTGTTACAAATGACACACTTCGGTGGGAACAGCAATCGGATAACGTATGAGACGAGTGAGAACACTGCATTAAACAGGAAAAAGCCTTTTCGATTCTTTCCTTTCTTAGTCATTTTCGCTGAGGAGGACCGACAGCCCCGTGTATCGAGTCTGATACATATTGTTTTTCACCATAGTCTCAAGCACCTCAGCCTTGCCGACAAGAATGACCATTTTTGCGGCTCTCGTGACCGCAGTGTACAGAAGATTTCTCGTAAGCAGCATTGGAGCGCAGGAGTAAAGAGGGATTATAACGCAGGGATATTCGCTGCCCTGACTTTTGTGCACGGTGATAGCATAGGCGTGCTCTATCTCGTCAAGGGCGGTGAAATCGTATTCGGATACTCTGCCGTCAAAATCAAGTATCATCGATTCGCTTGATGCATCTATTGCCTCAACGGTGCCGATGTCACCGTTGAAAACGCCGTATCCCTCCATTCCTTCCTTTTCCCACTCAATGTCATAGTTGTTTTTGATCTGCATGATACGGTCACCCTCGCGGAGAGTGATGCCGTGGGTGAGCTTTTCTGATTTTCGGTGGGTGGGGGGATTGAGGGCACTCTGCAAAAGAGCATTCAGGCTCTCTGTGCCTGCTGCACCCTTCTTTGATGGGGTGATGACCTGTGCTCCCCTTGCAAACTCTTCTCCGTATGCCTTGGGCAGCCTTTTGGAAATAAGATTGCAAACGGTGGCTGCGATCTCTGCATCCGCTGAGCGGCGGAGAAAGAAGAAATCCTCCGATTTGTTGTCGAGAACGGGCATTTTGCCTTCGTTTATAAGATGGGCGTTGGTAATTATTCTGCTTTCCTCCGATTGACGGAAAACCTCGGTGAGGCAAACGGTGCGAAACCTCCTTGAGTCTATTATGTCGGCAAGAACGTTGCCCGCTCCCACGGAGGGAAGCTGATCCCGGTCGCCGATAAGTATTATTCTTGAGCCCGGCTTTACAGCCTTGAGCAGTGCCTCAAGAAGAAGGATGTCAAGCATGGAGGACTCGTCCACATTGATAACGTCCTCGTCAAGATATGATGATTCGTTTCTCATAAAGCGGGGCTCACGGTCATCTGAATGCTCCATTTCAAGAAGTCTGTGAACGGTCTTTGCCTCACAGTCAGCCGACTCGCTGACCCTTTTTGCGGCTCTTCCCGTTGGGGCGCAAAGGGCAACGTCAAGTCCGATCCTCTCAAATATAGAGATAAGACCCTTGATAACGGTGGTCTTTCCTGTGCCGGGACCGCCCGTCAGCACCATAACTCCGCCGCAGAGAGCGGCTACAATTGCCTCGGCCTGCATTTCAGCATATCGGATTCCCGTTTGCACCTCAACGCTTTGTATAAAGCCTGAAACGTCGGCGCTGTCAACTCTCGGACAGCCTCGGTCCAGCTTTATAAGCTTTTTTGCGCAGAAGGTCTCGGCAGTCCTGTATCTGTAAAGATATATGTATCGCTCAGAGTTTGTTACAGCTTCAACGAGCTTGCCCATGGTGATACCAATGGTAATACCGGAAAGAACGTCCTTTTCCTCCACTTCAAGTATTTTTGCCGCCTCGGAGAGAAGTGCCTTTTCGGGAAGGCAGGTGTGTCCTCCCGAATGTGCCGCACTTTCAAGGGTGTATACGATGCCTGCAATGATACGGGCGGCATTTCGCTCCTCAAAACCGAAGGAGCGGGCGACGGAGTCTGCCGCCTTGAAGCCGATGCCGCTAAAGCTGTCGCAAAGGCAGTAGGGGTTGTTTTTGATGCGGTCAACGGCTCCGGAGCCCCATTTTTTATATATCTTCATGCTTGTTGCACTGCCGAAGAACTCGGAGCAGAACATCATAACGTTTCGGGCTCCCGACATTTCTATAAAGCTTGAGTTAATATCGTCGGCCTTTCGCCTGGTGATCCCGGGTATCTCGCTAAGCCACTCAGGGTGGTTTTCAAGCACGTCAAAGGTATCCTCGCCGAATCGGTCTACTATCTTTTTTGCGGTTTTTGGGCCGATACCCTTGACGTTTCCTGAGGACAGATACCTGAGTATATCGTTTATTCCCGTGGGCAGAGTCTTTTCATACATCTCCACCTTGAACTGCTTACCGTAGGTGGGGTGGTTGACCCATTTTCCTGCTGCGGTAACGGTGTCGCCCTCTGAAACGTAAGGCATGGAGCCCACAAGAACGATGGGGAGGCCGTTTTCGTCCTCTATTTCGCAGACCGTGTATCCGGTCTCGTCAGATTGAAATATAACGGAATCCACAGTACCGCATACCGTTTCCTTTTCATCTGCAAGCATAACTCGGCCTCCTTTCATAGTAATGTATATATTCTACCGCGAGTTGTCTCGTTTGTCAATTATTCTTCGGGATTTGAACTTTTTGTATATCCGTCTTGAAAGGCAGTAAAGCTCAGCGGCGGCGGAGTATATACCGAAGATAAAAAACACGGATATGAAAATTGCGAATACTGAATTCATAAAAACCTCCTCACCTTCATAATATGGTAGATTTACCACATTGTTGCATATTTGAGAAAGTGGAATACGTGGGGAGCGGATAGCTTTTTTGGCGTGTATAATGCAACCAGACTTCGCGAAGGTCTGATAATCACCGCTGTATTGCAGCAGGAGAAAGGAGATGAAGTATGAGAGAAGAAAAAATACTCTTAAGCCTTTTCGGTGAGGGTGAGAGCATGGGCGAGGGCGCAGGCGACGTTGCTGCAGAAACGGAGCAGAGCTCTGGCCGCAATGAAAAAGGCACGTTTTCCTCTGAACAGAAGGGCACGAGGGACGAAGGTGAGGCTTTTGAAAGAGCCCTTAGATCACGCATTGTAAGAGCACATCTTTCAGAGAAGCTCCGTGCAAGAAGAGCTGCGAAGGAGTACGATTCCCTTATGGCCGAGGCTTCAGCTCTTTTATCCGAAAACAGTGACTTTGATCTGAAAACTTCTCTTTCCGACCGCCGGTTTACTGCCATGATACGCTCAGGTCTTTCCGTCAGAGAGGCATATAGAGCGCTTCACGCAGACGAGCTTTTGGAAAAGGCAAGGGAAGAGGCGAAAAACGAGGCACTTGCCTCAGCCCTCGCAGAGATCAGGAAGCAGTCACAGCGCCCCTCGGAAAACGGCTCCGGCAATACTGCTCCCGAGGGAAGCTACTCAGGTGTTGAGCACCTCTCCGGCAAGGGGATAAGAGATATTCTCAAAAGAGTGGAAAAAGGAGCTAAGATCAAGTTTTAAAGAAAGGAAAATCTAAATGACATCCAAATTTTACACAATCGACCTTCAGCTTTTCGGCGCAGGTGAAACAGTTCACGGCACCGAGGGCTACGTAAATGCCAACGATTCCGAAAGGAGCGTTGCATATTCAGAGGCAGGCGGTCTTTCTGCCGAGATGAAGACCTTCTATGATAAGACACTTATCGAGCTTGCAGGCCCCTCTCTCGTGTTTGACCAGTTTGCCCAGAAGAGACCTATTCCCAAGGGCGGCGGAAAATCTATTGAATTCCGCAAGTTCAACTCTCTTCCCAAGGCACTTACCCCCATCACAGAGGGAGTAACCCCCTCCGCATCAAAGCTTTCCGTAGTACCCGTAACTGCCACAGTAGACCAGTACGGCGATTACGTTGAGCTTACAGACATGATCGAGCTTACAAGCGTTGATCCCATCGTCGTGGAGGCAACAAAGCAGCTTGCAGATCAGGCAGGCAGAACTATCGATACGGTAGTCCGCAATCAGATCATGGGCGGCACCAACGTTTGCTATTGTCCTCTCGTAGGCGCTGATGGCTCTGAGACCGAGATCACTCTCAGAAATCAGCTTACCGCAGATTGCAAGCTTCGTGTCAAGGACGTATTCCGTGCCGCAGCAATGCTCAAGGCTATGAATGCGCCTACCTTTGACGGCTCTTACGTGGCTGTCATCCATCCCTACGTTGCATACGACCTTATGCAGGATGCAAAGGGCCAGTGGCTGGATATTCAGAAGTATGCAGACCCTGCGGCTATCCTCAAGGGTGAGATAGGAACTCTCGGAGGTGTCCGCTTCGTTCAGTCCACAGAGGCGAAGATATATGTGGGCGATGAGGGCGGCAAGGACGGTACAGCCGTGTTCTGCACACTTTTTATCGGTGCTAACGCATACGGTACTACAGATATCGCAGGCGGCGGCATCGAGCATATAGTCAAGCAGAAGGGCTATGGCAACGACCCTCTCAACCAGCGTTCTTCCGTTGGTTGGAAGGCAACCAAGGTAGCAACAAGACTTGTGGAGGAGTATATGCTCAGAGTCGAATCCGGCTCCTCCTTCTCCGCTACCGTAACAGAAGAAAACTGATAAGAGGAAAGGATAGCTGAAAATGGCAAAAGTTTCAAACAACAATGCTGCGGTCGATATGAAGACGGTATTCATACCCCGCAGATCAAAAAACGATACAGAAAGATATGTGGCGGTCAACGGTGAGAATATGCTCATCCAGACCGGAAAGGCAGTAGAGGTTCCTCTTCGCTTTGCCGCTGTGATCGAGGCATCGCAGCGGCAGGACAGAGCGGCTGAAGCATTTATAGAAGCCTTTGCCGCAAACTAAAAAGAAAAACTGAGTTTCCAATTGCCGAGGGTTGTTGCGTCCGGTGGGCAAGCCCCCCGTCGCAGCGACCCTTTAAAATTGAAAGGAGGAAAAATGACAATTAATGAAGCAATAGCAGAGGCTTGCACAGCAGTAAGTGAAGCTATCGGCAGAGAAGAGCTGAAAAGCTGGCTTTGCGAGATAGAGGCATCGGTTATCCACGAGATAGCAGATACTCATGAGGG
>JAFXFQ010000151.1 GCA_017520365.1 Clostridia bacterium | reverse complement strand
TTCGTCATTTCAAGGCCGTCGGCGTACAAAGGTACGACAGGGCTTGAAAGGGCGAAAAGCTTGAAATCCCCTGATAATCCGGGGATTTCTTTTGTATGACTTCGATTTTTAGTTGAATTACCTTTTACGGTTAAAGCTAAAACTTGGCTGTCTTTGTTTTGACATTTTTGCGGTCTGCGCCTTTTTCGACAGTCTGAGGAAGGGCAACCTTTACGGTTGCCCTTCCTTTTTCTCTTTTTTAATTCTGCTTCTGAACCATCTTATATTCGTCATAGAATTTATAGTATGGGCACGAGGAATACGGATGCTGCATAAACCTTATCATCTCGTCCTCATCAAGATAGAGACCGCAGGTATAATCCTCCATAAGATCGTCCCAATCATAATACATACACGTCTCGCAATTTGATTTGGGAAGCTTTTTCTTTTCCATAGTTCCCTCCGACTTTCTTTTTTGCCATTATAACACAGAAAGAAGGAAAAATCAACTGTTGCCAAAACGCCTTTTGAGTGGTAGAATATATCTATCAAAAAGAAAGGAACGATTTTTTATGCCTTATATTTCAGCAAGAACCACCGTTTCCATTACAAGGGAAAAGGAGGAGAACTTAAAAGCCCTTTTCGGAAAGGCAATTGAAACTATCCCCGGGAAGACCGAGGCATGGCTCATGTGCGAGTTTTCCGATAACTGCCGTCTTTGGTTCAAGGGTGACAATTCTCTCCCCTCCGCATACGTTGAAGTAAAGCTTCTCGGCAAAGCAGACAGCGACTCACTTGAAAGGATGACCGGCGTTATCTGCGATATTTTGGAAAAGGAGCTTTCAATTCCCGCCGATCGCACCTACGTAAAGTACGAGGAGTGCGAGCACTGGGGCTGGAATAATATGAATTTTTGAGGTTAATATGGAATTCAGAGAGATCAAGCCCGAGGAGCTTTCGGGCAATACCTTCAAGATGATCGGCAGCGACTGGATGCTTGTATCCTGCGCTGACGGTGAGCACTTCAACACAATGACTGCAAGCTGGGGCGGAATGGGTGTTCTTTGGTCAAAGCCTGTTTGCTTTGTTTTTATCCGTCCCCAGAGATACACCTTTGAATTTACCGAAAAAGGCGACCGACTGACACTTTCCTTCTTCGGCGGCAGAGAGAGAGATGCCCTCTCACTTTGCGGCAGAAAAAGCGGACGTGACTGCGACAAGGTGAAGGAGGCAGGGCTCACTCCCCTTTGGGTAGGGGAAAATGCTCCGGCATTCCAAGAGGCAGAGACTGTTTTGGTATGCAAAAAGATCTATAGTGACGACATAAGAGAGGAAAAAATGTTAGACCCCTCGATTATGAAGAACTACAGTGCAAAGGATTTTCACCGCGTATACGTTTGCGAGATAGAAAAGGTACTGGTAAAATAACGCGAAAAACGCCCGCAAATGCGGGCGTTTCAGACTGTCGAGAAGGATGCAGAAGGGGCAATTTGGGTATCGTCGGCGTACAAAGGCACGGCAGAGACACAAATCGCAACTAAAAAGTCGCATTTAATAGTGAAATCCGCCGAGTTTTCGGCGGATTTCTATTTTATTCGGCTTTTTCCTTCTTTTTCTTCTCTGCATACTTCTTTATATACTTGGTTCCCACTACTATGGCCGTAACAGACACGGAGGAAACAAGAAGAAATACGAAAAGAGACGCATATGTGTATTTATTGGGGTTTCTGAGAAGATCCCAGGGGAGATAGCTCTTGTATACTACCTTTCTTCCGTCAGGCGATGCATACTTCGCATCCATCTTTCCGCCCATACTTTCCAGATACTCGGCAATGGCTACCCATTCGCGAAGGCTCTCGCCGCGCTCGTCTCTGATAACGTGGTCAAAGAGGAACACCTTGTCGATAGGATCGCCGTTTTCGTCACGAAGCACCACGGAAAGAGCACCCTCGGAGTAGGCATCGATCATATCAAGAAGCTGGAACGCAAAGGTACCGGAAACCACGTAATAGAGCTCGTCATCCTCAATAGGCTCCACAGTGTCGTCATCACGTCGGATAGCGGCATAGTCCACTCTGTTAAAGCGAGCACGCTTCTTATTTATGGAGTACTCAACACCTGAGAAGTAAAGCTGTGCCGATTTCATCTTCGGCTGCATGGTGGCATCCATTTCAAGGACCTGCTTCAGATCCGCACCCGTAATGTATACGGCTACAAGCTCGCCTTCGTTGCCAACTCCGAGAGAGGAAGCTCTGAAAACGTCATATACCGTAATATCTCCGATGGGAAGAGAGCCTCTGATAACTCCTGCCGCAGTAAATGAAACGTCTGGCATCTTTCCCGTTGCTTTATATGCCGCATCGCGATACGCATCGGAATAAAGATTGCATACAGTGGACTCGTGAAGTCCCGCCTTCAGCTCCTTCACCGTTTCAAACATATAATCGTTGTTAACGAGAACGCTGTCTATGCTGTATCCGAATTGAGAAAGATAATTCCTGTCGATGATATCGCAGTAGTCATCTATTCTGTTGGCAATAGCTCTGTCCTCGGGCATATTTCCGTCTATGGGAATAAGCCGATATTTTTTGAGCTCTGCCGTGCCGTCAGCATTTACGTTAAAGCTTGCAACACCGAGATACTTTGCATATTCATTGGCAGAAACGATAATAGTGCCGTCAACTAATATAGGCTCTTCTATGGTGGTGTGGGTGTGGGCAGAAACTATAAGGTGGATACCGCTGGTGTTTTTTGCAATGTTGTAGTCTTCGCCCTCCCTCTTTTTCGTTCCGCAATGGGAAAGTGCGATAACCACAGGCTCCGCATTATATTTTTCAAGGCACTCAGCACGTGCCGCATCCACAGTTTTCTGCGCCGTTTCAACAGGGTCAAGATACTTGAGTCCCGCATTGGGAGCACAAATGTGGGCATCCTCTCCGAAAAGGCCGAAGATCGCAAAATATGTGCCGCCCCGCTCTATAATGATATAGTCCTCAACGCCATAGCTCTCAAAAGCACGGGTCAGCTTCTCATTATAGCCCGCCTCGTCCTCACCGTAAGGCACGTGATTTGCGGAAACTATAGGGGGCAATCTGTCTCCGCTGTTAACAGCGGAATTAAGCATTGAGGCAATGCCGTCTGCTCTGTAATCAAATTCGTGATTTCCAAGGGTAACAGCATCGTAGCCTATAGCACCCATGGTACGAAGCTCGAAGGCCTCGGAGGTGTAAGCAGTCTGAAACAGGGAGCCCATTGAAAAATCGCCCCCGTCCACAAGAATAGCGTTGGGGTATTTCTCTCTTTGCTCATTGATTGCATATGCAAGTCTGGCAAAGCCGCCGAATTCCCCGCCGTCTACTTCCTTTGAGGGCAGCATATGGGAGTGCGTATCGTGGGTGAATAAAACTGTCACGTCAGCTTCTTCCTCCGCGGCACCTATCCCCGTACAGAGCGGCGCCAAAAGCAAAAGAGCCAGCGCAAAGCTCATTAAACGGATCAAAAATTTTTTCATATACAGATCTCTCAAATATTTATTTTTATTCATACTATTGTATCATATTCTGCTCAGTATTGCAATAATCTAATCTGCAAAAAAATGTATCTTATTTGAGAATAAAAAGCTAAAAAATTCCAAAAAATCGGGGGGGCTTTAATCTTAAACTTAGAATTGACTTTTTTTGCAAAATGTGATAGCTTTACTTATAGATAAATACAAAAAGGCGGTACGTATGAGTATGATCGAATGGAAAAACGCCAGATTCACTGTTATTACAGACGGTGTTGTGCGAATGGAATATGCCACCAACGGCAAATTTTGCAATGATCCGACCCTCTTTGCGGTAAGAGGCAATGAAGCCGAGGCTGTGATCGAAAGCTCAGGCGAGGCTATCACCATAAAAACAAAAAAAATGACCGTTACCTATAAGGGATTTGAGGCCTTTTCGCCCGAAAATCTGCAGATCAACGTTCACACAGGCGGTATCAATGCCGTTTGGCACTATAATGACAGCCCGGAAAACAATCTGGGCGGTACCCTTTCCACCCTTGACGGAGTTTGCGGCGAGCGTCCTCTCCCGGACGGTATTCTCTCCACAGACGGTTTCTACGTTTTGGATGACTCAGGCAGTGCCGTCATCTGCGACGGATGGATAAAAAACCGCCCGGAGGAGCATAAGACCGACCTGTATTTCTTCGCATACGGAAAGGACTACAAGGCGGCCCTCAGGGACCTGGCCGCAGCCTCCGGCAGCTTTGAGCTTCCACGCCGATGCGTTTTCGGCTCCTGGTATTCCCGCTGGTGGAAATATACCGCTGATGAATTTGTCGATCTGGTGGACCAGTACGACAAAAACGGCTTTCCCCTCGACATTATGGTCATGGATATGGACTGGCACTATCAGGATTGGGGCCGCAACGAATGGGAGCCTGAGGCAAAATACGGCTACGGCCACGCAGGACAAAACCTTGGCTGGACGGGATATACGTGGAATCGCACCGTTATCCCCGATCCAAAGGGACTTATAGATACACTCAACTCCCGCGGTATAAAGGTAGTCCTCAATGACCACCCTGCCGACGGACTTCGTGATCACG
>JAFXFQ010000150.1 GCA_017520365.1 Clostridia bacterium | reverse complement strand
TCGTAGGTCTTTACACGGCCCACAACGTCGTCACTCTTAACTGTAAGGATCTCCTGAAGTGTATAAGCTGCACCGTATGCCTCGAGAGCCCAAACCTCCATCTCACCGAATCTCTGTCCGCCGAACTGGGCCTTACCGCCGAGAGGCTGCTGAGTGATGAGAGAGTAGGGACCTGTGGAACGCGCGTGGATCTTATCGTCAACAAGGTGATGGAGCTTGAGGTAGTACATAATACCGACAGTTACGGGGTTATCGAAGGCCTCGCCTGTACGTCCATCATAAAGGATGGTCTTACCGTCTACAATGTAGAGGCGCTTCTGTGCGCGGAGGGCTTCAATATAAGCCTGTCTGTCAGCCATATCGTCTGCGATCTTTTCGTAGGTCTTTGTGCCGTCCTCGTGAACGATTTCCTCGAGGAGGTACTTACCGTCAACGTTTTCGATGGGGAGAACGATTCTCTGGAGGCCCGCCATGCGGAGACACTCTGTGATGTCCTTCTCTTTAGCGCCGTCGAATACGGGAGTCATGATCTTCCAGCCAAGCTTACGGGAAGCGATACCGAGGTGTACCTCAAGCACCTGACCGATGTTCATTCGTGAAGGTACGCCCAGAGGGTTCAGCACGATATCAAGGGGTGTACCGTCAGCAAGGAAGGGCATATCTTCGGGGGGAAGGATACGGGAAACGACACCCTTGTTACCGTGACGGCCCGCCATCTTGTCACCTACGGAGATCTTACGCTTCTGTGCGATGTAAACTCTGATTACCTTATTTACGCCGGGAGCGAGGGTATCGTCGCCGTTTTCACGGGAGAATACCTTAACGTCGATAACGATACCGTTCTGGCCGTGGGGAACACGGAGAGAGGTATCACGAACCTCGCGGCTCTTTTCACCGAAGATAGCACGGAGGAGGCGTTCTTCTGCTGTAAGCTCAGTCTCACCCTTAGGTGTTACCTTACCTACGAGGATATCGCCTGCTCTTACTTCGGTACCGATCTTGATAACACCGTCAGCGTCGAGATCCTTGAGTGCATCGTCACCAACGTTGGGGATCTCTCTTGTGATCTCCTCGGCGCCGAGCTTTGTATCTCTTGCCTCGTGAGAGTACTCCTCGATGTGGATAGAGGTGTAAACGTCGTCACGAACGAGTCTTTCGTTAAGAAGTACCGCGTCCTCGTAGTTATAGCCCTCCCAGGTCATGAAGCCGATGAGAGCATTCTTACCGAGAGCGATCTCGCCGTCTGCGGTAGCAGGACCGTCTGCGAGAACCTGACCTGCCTCAACTCGCTCTCCAACGGAAACGATGGGGCGCTGATTTACGCAGGTGGACTGGTTACTTCTCTTGAACTTAACAAGATGGTATGTTTTCTTTGTTCCGTCATCGCCGCGAACGGTGATGGAGGAAGCGTCTACGTTTTCGATATAACCGTCGATTTCGGAAACGATACAAACACCGGAGTCAACTGCTGCCTTATGCTCCATACCTGTACCAACGATAGGAGAGTCTGTGATCATAAGGGGAACTGCCTGCTTCTGCATGTTTGAACCCATGAGCGCACGGGAGTTGTCGTCGTTCTCAAGGAAGGGAATGGAGGATGTCGCAACGGAAACCACCATCTTAGGAGAAACGTCCATGAAATCAACTTCGGATGCGTCGATCTCGATGATCTCAGCCTTATCACGGGCTGCGACCTTGCGGTTCTTGAAGCGTCTGTTCTCATCGAGGGGCTCGTTTGCCTGAGCCACAACGTAGTTATCCTCTACGTCAGCTGTCATATAGACGACTTCGTTGGTAACAACGCCTGTTTCCTTATCTACGCGAAGGTAGGGAGCTTCAATGAAGCCGTACTTAGAGATCTTTGCGTAGGTGGAGAGATATGAGATAAGACCGATGTTAGGACCTTCAGGGGTCTCGATAGGACACATACGGCCATAGTGTGTATAGTGAACGTCACGAACGTCAAAGGATGCACGGTCACGGGAAAGACCTCCGGGACCGAGCGCGGATATACGGCGCTTGTGAGTAAGCTCTGCAAGGGGGTTAGCCTGGTCCATGAACTGGGAAAGGGGAGAGGAACCGAAGAACTCACGGATAGCTGTCACGATGGGACGGATATTGATGAGGTTCTGAGGGGTAAGGCTCTCGTTATCCTGAATGTTCATTCTTTCCTTAACGATCTTGTCCATTCTGGAGAGACCGATACGGAGCTGGTTCTGGAGAAGCTCGCCTACGCAACGGAGACGTCTGTTACCGAGGTGGTCGATATCATCCACAGTACCGATGCCGTGGGAAAGGCAGAGAAGATAGTTGATAGAAGAAAGAATATCCTCGGGGGTGATGTGAGTGGGGCAGAGCTCAGCCTTTCTGCGGAGAGCGATCTCCTTGATGGCATCGATGTCGCCGCCTGCCTCCTCGCAGATCTCTGCGAGAACGGAGTAGCAAACCTTTTCATCAATACCGATATCTGAAAGGTCTGTGCCGATAACATCACGGGGATCAACAGCACCATTTGTGAACACCTTTACCTCGCTGCCGTTATCAAGACGGAGATATACAGTGTTAACGCAGGCGTGCTCGATCGCCATAGCATCTTCCTTTGTGAGGACAGTGCCCTCGTCATAGAGCATCTCGCCTGTGATGGGGCTTACAACGGGACGGCTGAGTGTGTAGCCGCCGATACGTGAGCCGAGGGAGAGCTTCTTGTCATACTTATAACGGCCGACGGGGTAGAGGTCGTATCTCTTGGGATCAAAGAGAAGGCCGTTGATAAGGATCTCAGCACTTTCAACGATGGCAGGCTCGCCGGGACGGAGCTTCTTATAGATCTCCTTGAGGGCCTCATCGCGGATGGAGGAGTTGGACTCAATTGCAAGTCTCTCGCACTCATCCTTTTCAAGTGTTGCGGAAAGCTTTACCTCATCGCCGAAGTATTCCTTGATCTGCGCAGGTGTCTCGATGCCGAGAGCGCGGATAAGAACGGTGATGGGGAGCTTGCGGTTTTTATCGATACGAACGTAGAATACGTCGTTTGCATCTGTTTCATATTCAAGCCATGCGCCGCGGTAGGGGATAACTGTTGCGGAGAATGTC
The DNA here is from genome assembly GCA_017520365.1 of Clostridia bacterium. Lineage (GTDB taxonomy): Bacteria > Bacillota > Clostridia > Oscillospirales > CAG-272 > Avispirillum. Next base: position 6,457 of record JAFXFQ010000150.1, on the reverse strand, counting down.
TTTTTACCGGACTTGTCTATCGCGCTGTCGTAATAGATTCCGGGGGAGCGGACGATCTGAGAAACTATGACACGCTCGGCACCGTTGATAACGAATGTACCGGTAGCTGTCATAATGGGGAAATCGCCCATAAAGATATCGGACTGCTTTACTTCACCTGTGAGTCTGTTGGTGAGACGAACGGATACCTTGAGGGGAGCTGCGTAGTTTGCATCACGCTCCTTGCATTCCTCAACGGAATACTTAGGCTCCTGATCGAAAGAATAGCCAACGAACTCAATGAAGAGGTTGCCGGTATAGTCTGTGATGGGGGATACGTCCTTGAGTACCTCCATAAGACCTGTTTCCATAAACCACTTGAACGAATCCTTCTGGATTTCGATCAGGTTAGGAAGACCGATCGCCTCATTGATCTTCGAGAAGCTCATTCTCGTTTTTTTGCCCACTGTAACGGGTTTGACCATCGAGTTTCACTCCAATCCTACTTGAAAGATGGGCCCTTCGGCAAACGATCCTGCCTTGATTTTCCTCGAAAAAAGGGGGATCTAAGGGCGCATTTTCTTTCAAAATAATATAATACATTTGCTGAATAAACAAATTGTTGCAATCTAATATTATATACTAATCTCAGCAAATGTCAAGCATATTAAGGAATTTTTGGGAAAATATTTATTTATTTCACTTCAATTTGCAATTTATTTTCTAAAAGTTAACAAAAAATTAAAATGTAAATAAAGTGTAAATTTAAGCAAAGGTTAGCTTGCAGAAGGACTTTTCGAAAAAAGGCGGTGGTGTAATGCAATGAAAAAGACTCCCGATGTGACGGGAGCCTTTTGTGTTTATTAAGGGTCAGATATTTACCTATTGATCGTAGAGGCATCAAGAGCCTTGTCTATATGATCGCAGAAGTTTTCAGCACCTACAGACTTGTAGAAGCCCGAGCGCTTCATTACCTTCATAGGGTGGGGATTAACGTGGGAGAGGATGAGTCTCACGTTCTTTTCACGGCACTTTTTGAGAAGATCCTCGAGGGCGTTCATGGCAGTTGCATCAACAGAGGGAACACCTCTCATTCTGAGAATAAGGCACTTTGTGTAGTCCAGTGAAGGTAATTGAGAGTATCTTGTCTGCGTCGCCGAAGAAGAGGGGACCTGATACCTCGTAAACGCGGACGTCCTTGGGTACGTCCTTAAGGTCAAGGCTGTCCGTATCGTTTTCGCTGTCAACGTATTTCCAGCTGGAGACCTCGCTTTCCTCGCTCATTCTCTTCATAAAGAGGAGAGCTGCAAGGAGCATACCTACCTCAATAGCGATAACAAGGTCAAATATTACAGTGAGAAGGAAGGTGATGACCATTATGATGATATCGCTCTTGGGAGCTGTTTTGATAACTCTGACGAATCTCTTCCACTCGCTCATGTTATAAGCAACCATAAAGAGGATAGCCGCAATTGCAGGCATTGGGATGAGCGCCGCATAGGGCATAAGGAACATGAGAACAAGGAAAAGAACAACAGCGTGGACCATACCTGCGACAGGTGTTCTGCCTCCGTTTTTTGCGTTTGCCGCAGTTCTGGCAATTGCGCCTGTTGCGGGAATACCGCCGAAGAACACTGATGCGATATTACCAACTCCCTGAGCTACAAGCTCAGCATTGGAGTTGTGGCGTGAGTTTACCATACTGTCTGCAACGACGCAGGAGAGAAGTGACTCAATAGCCGCAAGAATGGCTATTGTAAAAGCATCGGGAAGAACTGCTGTGATCTTTTGGAAGCTGAAGTCCATTGCACCAAGGTCTACCTTAGGAAGTCCGGAGGGGATCGTATAAAGATCGCCTATAGTATAAACATTCTCCTGAAAGCCGGGGATAAATGCCACCATTACAGCACCCACTATAACGGCGATAAGTGAAGGGGGGACTTTTTTTTCAAGTCTGGGGTAGATAATAAGAATTGCAAGGCATACAGCACCGACAACAAGTGCCTGCCAGGAAAAGGTGCCGATATGAGCGATATTTGCCTCAACCTTTTCAAAGGTCTCAACAGGTTTTACTCCCTCGCCGTAGGTAAGACCGAGAAAATCCTTGATCTGACCGATAAGGATGGTAACTGCAATACCTGCGGTAAAGCCGGTTGTGATCGTATAAGGCACGAATTTGATAAGAGCACCAAATTTGAAGATACCCATAAGCACAAGCATGATGCCTGCAAGAACAGTTGCAATAAAAAGGCCGTCCATACCCTGGGTGGCAACGATACCTGCAACAATAGTTGCAAATGCCGCAGTGGGGCCTGCGATCTGAACTCGGCTGCCTCCCAGCAGGGATACGATGAATCCTGCCGCAATTGCAGTGTATATACCGCAGGCGGGCTCAACACCTGAAGCGAGAGCGAGAGCTATGGAAAGAGGAAGGGCGATGATCGCGACGATAAGACCGGCAATGCAGTCCTTCAGAAGCTGTGCGCCCGTGTAACCCTTGAGGGTAGAAAAGAGCTTTGGCTTGAGATAAAACTTTTTCACAACGTTTCTCCTCGTTTACTGTTTTTTTACAAATGCAGTATAGCACAAGGCAGTATAAATGTAAATGATAACAATTACTAAAATAAAAGGAAGCAGACGGCGATTTTTAAGCGATTTTCGTCGTCTGCTTCAAAATATCAAACAAGTGCCGATAGCTGCTCCACAGCTCTCTCGGAAATCAGGGTGCAGTGCTCCTGCAGGTATTCCCTGACAGATTCCTTGCACCGCACAGCCCCGAATTCGCCAAGGTATCTGTAATCATCGGAGATCATCAGATAATAATACCTGCTTTTTGTCTCTGCATATACGTGTCCGCCCGTTACATTCCTTGCGGCGAGCATATTACAGCATTCCAGAAGATCTGACAGGCTTTTGAACAGATATATGTAGGAGCTGTCCTTCTCATCGGCGACGTTTATAAGACCAATACTGTCGGGGAGCTTTGTTACGAACATTTCGCAGCCTCCGCTTTTGGATTCAAAGATCTGCACAAGCACGTCTTTGGAAAAATTACGGCTTATACCGAGATCGGATATGATCTTATTAAAACTCTCCCTCATACGGGAGGAATCTCCGGCCGAGTCAATGGCGTATTTTATCATATCGCTCTTGTCGAGAACGAAAATCAGCTGAGCGGAGCCGATCTCTATAACGTCCATATAAATCTCCTTTAACTTGTGGTACTATCATTATAATCGAAATGGTTCAGATATGGTACTATTACTTTTTGGTAATCAGGGAATAAAGAGGTGTATATGCATCCCCTACGACTGCGTGGCAATTCCATTCAAGCTCTGATTTGTCGGGTACTCATCATAAGAAAAAGACAGCCGCGGATGCAGCTGTCTTTGATATCAAGCTTTTTCTCTTTCGAAGAAATATTTACGGTTGTGACTTTTGATACTTTGTATCAGCCCCACAAGCATATACATTGCAAGAACCGAGGAGCCGCCATAGGAGAGGAAGGGAAGCGTTATACCGACAACGGGCAGCATTGCAAGGCACATTCCTATATTTTCAAGGGTCTGAAAGACAAGTATCGCCACAACGCCCATGCACATATAAGCGCCGTAGTCCTTTCTCGCGATCCTTGCGATCCACAAAAGGCGGACAATGAGTATGCCCATAAGGGTCATATAGGCAAAGCAGCCGAAGAAGCCGAACTTTTCGGCAAGAGTTGCAAAAATAAAGTCGGCAAAGTTAGAGTGGATCGTTGGGTATACAATACCGCCGAAAAATCCGCTGCCGAGAAAACCGCCCGCCGCAATGGCACTGCGTGAGCCAAGGGCCTGAAATCCGTAGCCGAGGGGATCAAGCTCAGGATTGAAGCCGCATATGATTCGCTGCTGTCTCAGCTCGGAAAGGGAGTTCCACAGCACCGGGGATGCAATAACGATCACCGCCGCAACTCCGATGAAATACCAAACTGAAAGACCGCCGACGAGAAGCATAATGCCCACGATGCCGAAATAAACAAGGGTGGAGCCAAGGTCGCCCGTCATAAGCACAAGACCGCAGATGATACCGGCATGAAGTGCAAGGGAGATCACGTTTTTCGGGTGGTTGATGTTATCCTTTACTCTTTTGATGTGAGAGGCAAAGGTGATTATGAAAAGAAACTTGCAGTATTCCGACGGCTGAATGTCAAATGGAAAGCCGGGGATTCTCAGCCATGCCTTGTTGCCCTGATCGCCTTCGCCAAACAGAACCACGGTTATCATAAACAGCACACAGACAGCAAATATCCACACACCGTATTTCTTGATTATCTTGTCATAATCGAGAAAGGAAATTGTGAACATAAGGAATATGCCGAGAACTGAGGCAATTGTTTGCACAAGGAGGTATCTTGAACCGATCTCGTTTGCGGCCGATGCAAGAATGATCAGGGAAAGAATATTCATTCCGAGAACCGAAAACAAAACAACGAAATCAATGGATTTCATTTTTTCCTTGAATGAAACGGAAAACTCCTTCAAATGATCACTCCTTTCTTAACAGATCACTGAGACGAGTCAAATCAGTGCAGAATAGTCAAGCCGCATCCGAAGCTGTACTCGGTACCGGGAGAGGTGCGGGTCGGCTATAGCACAAAAATATAAATAATTGGGGAAAGTCGGCGATTGCCGCCGACTTTCATCCAATAGTTGCTTTGATTTCTGATAAAGTGTTTTTCGTAATTGTTTTTTGCGGTCTTTTCGTTTTGAGACGTCTCAATTAGTATGCGATACCCCAGCAGACCATATGCTTTGCATCCTTGCCGCAGCATACGCATTTGCCTGCGATCTTTCTCTGCTGAAGGGGAATGCAACGGCTGCCGACGCCGGTCTCAGCCTTTACTGTGTCCTCGCATTCCTCGTCACCGCACCACATTGCCATAACGAGGCCATCACCCTTTTCGGAGAGAGCTGTCTTGATCTCATCCATGGTAGTGCAGTCGTATGTCTTTGCCTCGCGGTTTGCGAGAGCCTTTTCGTACATTGCATCGCGAACCTCTGCGAGTCTCTGGGCGATTACCTCTTCGATATTCTCAAGAGATTCGAAGTTCTTTTCGCGGTTGACTCTCTTTACAGTTACGCACTTGTTCTCAGCGATGTCACGGGGACCGATCTCGATACGGAGGGGAACACCCTTCATCTCGTACTCGGAGAACTTCCATCCGGGGCTGTTGTCGGAGTCGTCGACCTTAACTCTGAACTTATCGGAAAGTCTGTCGCGAAGGGCATAAGCCGCATCAAGAACGCCCTCCTTGTGCTGCTGAACGGGGATGATAACTACCTGAATGGGGGCAACTGCAGGGGGGAGAACAAGACCGTTGTTGTCACCGTGAGTCATAATGATACCGCCGATCATACGGGTGGTAACGCCCCAGGATGTCTGGTGGGGGTAGCAGAGCTTGTTTTCCTTATCTGTAAACTTGATGTCGAATGCCTTTGCAAATCCGTCGCCGAAATAGTGGGATGTACCTGCCTGAAGTGCCTTACCATCGTGCATAAGGGCTTCGATTGCATAGGTAGCCTCGGCTCCTGCAAACTTATCGGATTCAGTCTTTCTGCCCTTGATTACGGGGATAGCGAGATCCTTCTCGTGGAAGTCTGCATAGCAGTTGAGCATCTGGATGGTTTCTGCCTCTGCCTCTGCAGCTGTTGCGTGCATAGTGTGGCCCTCCTGCCAAAGGAACTCTCTGGAGCGGAGGAAGGGACGGGTAGTCTTTTCCCAACGAACAACGCTACACCACTGGTTATAGAGCTTGGGAAGGTCGCGGTAGGACTTGATGATGTTAGCGTAATGCTCGCAGAAGAGGGTCTCTGATGTGGGACGAACACAGAGCTTCTCTGTAAGAGGCTCGCTGCCGCCGTGAGTAACCCAAGCAACCTCGGGAGCAAAGCCCTCAACGTGATCCTTTTCCTTCTGGAGAAGGGATTCGGGAATGAACATGGGCATATAAACGTTTTCGTGACCTGTAGCCTTGAAGCGGCTGTCAAGATTCTTCTGGATAAGCTCCCAGATAGCATAGCCGTAGGGGCGGATGATCATGCAGCCCTTAACGCTGGAATAATCTATAAGATCAGCTTTTTTGCAGATGTCAGTATACCACTTTGCGAAATCCTCGTCCATAGAGGTGATCTGATCTACCATTTTCTTGTCGTTTGCCATAATGTACCTCATTAGATAATATATAATCAGTTTATTTTATAATAAACTGAAAGGTTTGTCAATTGTATAAATCATAAATCTTTGCTTTTAAGAGAAAAAATTTAGAACAATTAATCTATTTTTAGCTTTCAAATTTCAGTTTGTCGGGGAGCTTGCAATCGCGTTATCGTAGGGACCGGCGTCCTCGACGGTCCGTGAACCAAATAATATTTACAGCAAAACTTTGTGTCTGTAGCGGACCGTCGACGGTCCGTTACAGATGTAACGACTCACGGTGAAT
>JAFXFQ010000149.1 GCA_017520365.1 Clostridia bacterium | reverse complement strand
TGTTATGTTTGCAATGGGACGTCGAGGGCGCCGTCCCCTACCGACTGATCAATCTACAACTTCAAACTACGATTTATCGAACTGACTGCACGTACAAAAAGGCTGCTGCGTTCAACGCAGCAGCCTTGTGGAATTTGTAACACATACGATACAGACGCCCACGTCTGCAAGGATAGCCGCCCACATTCCCACCAGGGAAAAGGAGGCAAGGGTCAGCACCAAAATCTTCACCGCAATGGAGATCACGATATTCGCCGTTACGGTAGCCTTTGTTCTTTTTGAAAGACGGACAGCAAAGGCAAGGCGTGTAAGGTCACCGCTCATCAGCACCACGTCTGCCGCCTCAATGGCGGCTCCGCTTCCAAGAGCGCCCATTGCAACGCCAACGTCTGCACGGGCAAGGGAGGGTGAATCGTTGATGCCGTCACCAACATACATGACCTTTGATTTCGCGCCTATATTTTCTATCATCTCGAATTTATCCTCGGGCATAAGTGAGGCGTGGACCTCGTCCATACCGACGGCCCTACCCACTCTCTTTGCCACCGCTTCGTTATCTCCCGTCAGCATAACCGCCTTTTTTATACCCATTCTCTTAAGCTCGGAAATGCTTCCCCTTGCTTCCTTCTTCAAGGTATCCTCAAAATAAAGAGTGCCGAGGAGCCTTTCGTTTTCATAAACACAAACAGCAGTACCGTCAGTCTTTTCCCTCGGGCGCTCCACTCTTATCACCCGTCCGTCTGAAAGGGCGGCTCTCACGCCAACTCCCGACGTCTCCTCAACGCTTTTCGCCTTATACTTTTTCTCGGCGGCTGCGGCAATGGCTCGTGCTATGGGATGAGAGGAATGCTCCTCTGCCGCCATTGCAAGGGACAAAAGCTCATTTTTGTCTATGACACAGTCCACATCCGAAAGGGAAAGCCTGCCTGTCGTAAGAGTGCCTGTTTTATCGAAAACTGCCGTATCAACCTCGCTGAGGGTATCCATATACGTGCTGCCCTTAATAAGGACAGCGTTTTTCGAGGCGTTGCCAAGACCGCAGAAATATCCGAGAGGAACGGATATAACCAAAGCACAGGGGCAGGAAATGACAAGCATGGAAAGAGCCTTTTCGCTCCACACGGGAAATGAATCCATAAAGGGGGTCTTGCCGATAAGCATCAAAAAAAGGGGCACCAAAAATGCAAGCGTTGCCGCAAGGAATGCAACAAATGGTGTATAAACCCTTGCAAATCGGGTAATAAATGCCTCGCTTTTTGTTTTTCTCTCGCTTGCTGTCTCCGCAAGTGCAAGGATACGGCCTGCGGCGCTGTCCTGTGTTTTTGCAACCACCTCTGCCCTTACAAGTCCGCTCCTGTTTATACAGCCTGAGTACAGCCTGTCTCCCACAGCGCAATCACGGGGAACGCTCTCTCCCGTAACGGGTGAGGTATCAACACTTGTTTTTCCCGAAAGGATGAGACAATCGACAGGTATTCTTTCGCCTGCTCTTATCAAAACAATGTCACCGATCTCCAATTCCGAGGGGTGCACCGTTTTTTCACCCTCATCGGTATCAAGGACCGCATAGTCGGGGCAAAGGGCGCCAAGCTCGCTTATTGCTCGTCTGCTCTTGCCTACGGCAATGGACTGAAACAGCTCGCCCACCTGATAAAGTATCATAACAGCGGCGCACTCGGCATACTCCCCCAGAATGAGCGCTCCGATGGCGGCAACGGTCATAAGGGTATTTTCATCGAAGATATTGCCTGAGAATATGCCCCTCACAGCTCTCGTAACACACATCACTCCCGCCGCCACTCCTGCGGCGATAAAGCAAAGGTGGGAGGCGACCTCAATTTTCAAAAGGGTAAATAAGATGCCAAGTGCAACGAATGACACGCCGACGATTATAGACAAAAGTCGCTTGCGTTGACCTTTATTGAGTTTTGCCTTCTTTTTCATCCGATGTCAGATCTCCTCGATCTCGCAATCGGGCTCGATCTTGCGAACTGCCTTCTGAGCCTGCTTCATTATCTTCGGAAAATCCTTTTCCTCAGCCTCGATGGTAAGCTTGAGAACGAGAAAATCGATCCTTGCTGTCTTAACGCCGTCGATAGCAGCAACAAGGTCCTGCATCTTGCCCGCGCATACGGGGCAGTCTACCTCTGAAAGTCTGAATGTTTTGATCATTGTTTTATCTCCTTTTTGTTATTAAGTTATTAAATAATTAAATGTTGTTAAATTTCAGTTTGTCGGGGAGCTTGCAATCGCGTTATCGTAGGGACCGGCGTCCTCGACGGTCCGTGAACCAAATAATATTTACAGCAAAACTTTGTGTCTGTAGCGGACCGTCGAGGACGCCGGTCCCTACAAAACACCAATATCGTCCCCCTACAAACCCGAATTTATCTATTCCTTTATTAAAGTTTTTTGGGGTGCAGGGGGATTTTTTACAAAAAAACCCCCGCATTATTCCCCTTACTCATTTATATGCTCGGTGCCGCACTCAATTATCTGACGGACGTGATCGTCGGCAAGAGAGTAATACACCGTCTTGCCCTCACGGCGGTACCGCACAAGGCGTGCTCCCTTCAAAATGCGAAGCTGATGTGATACGGCAGACTGGGAAACTCCAAGAAGCTCGGCCATGTGCTGAACGCACATCTCTCCCTCGAACAAAATATAAAGAAGCTTTATGCGGGTGGTATCACCGAATATCTTGTAAAGCTCTGCAAGATCATAGAGCATTTCATCATCAGGCATGGCGGCCTTAACGCCTTCAAAATCATCAAGATGCTGTTCTGCCATTTGACTCTCCTTTTAAACGTATGAATAACTGTTCATATGTTCATTATACTCTTCCATTCACCTCATGTCAACAGAATATTATAAATATATTCCTTGTAATGGCAGAAAAAAGGTGGTATAATTATGTATATACAAACCTTCGGAGGAAAATATGACAAAAACCGAGGCAGAAAAACGAATAAACGAGTTAAGAAAGGCAATCGCCTATCACTCCGACCTTTACTACAACAACGACGCCCCCGTTATCTCCGATTACGAGTACGATATGCTCTACAAGGAGCTCTCGGAGCTTGAGGCACAATATCCTGACCTCGACCGAGAGGCCTCCCCTACCCATAGAGTCGGCGGAAATGCCTCAGAAAAGTTCAAAAAAGTTAGGCATCCGGTTAAAATGGGTTCTCTCAGTGACGTTTTCTCATTTGAAGAGATAACGGCCTTTGTTGAAAAAACAAAATCGGCGCTTGCCGAAATGGGTGAAAAAACGGTGGAATTCACCGTTGAACCAAAGATTGACGGTCTCAGCGTGGGTCTTACCTACGAAAACGGCTCATTTGTTCTCGGCGCCACACGCGGCGGCGGCGAGGAGGGCGAGGACGTCACGGCAAATCTTATGACCGTCAGGTCCATCCCCAAGTCCCTTTCCTCTCCCCTTTCCATAACGGTGCGCGGAGAGGTATATATGCCGAAAAGCGAGTTTGAGCGCCTGAACCGTGAAAAGGAGGAGGCAGGGGAAAAGCTGTGGGCCAATCCCCGAAATGCGGCGGCAGGCTCTCTCCGTCAGCTCGACTCTGCGGTGACTGCAAAGCGAGGACTTGATATTTTCGTTTTCAATCATCAGACGGGCGAGCTGTGGGAGGACGGAAAAGTGCCGCAGACCCACTCCGAGACCATACACCGAATGGGGGAACTTGGCTTCTCCGTTATCGACCTCCTTGCCGTTACCGAGGACTGCGGTGAGATACTTTGGGCAGTTCAAAGGCTTGGCGAGGCAAGAGACAGCCTTCCCAACGACATTGACGGTGCAGTTATCAAGGTAAACTCCCTTCGCCAGAGAGAGCTTCTCGGCGAGACCACCAACACGCCGAAGTGGGCGATAGCCTACAAATACCCCCCCGAGGAGAAGGAAACAAAGCTTCTCGACATTACGGTGCAGGTGGGCAGAACAGGCGTGCTTACCCCCACGGCAGAGCTTGCTCCCGTCAGATTGGCGGGCACGTCTGTTTCCCGTGCGACCCTTCACAATATTGATATTATAAGATCCCGTGACATCCGTATAGGCGACACGGTGGTGGTCAGAAAGGCGGGCGACATTATTCCCGAGGTGGTCAGGAGCCTTCCCGAAAAGCGTGACGGCACACAGATCCCCTTCTCCTTCCCCGAATGCTGTCCCTCCTGCGGCGGACATCTTGTTTTTGACAGCGCAGAGGACGGCGAGGATATTGAGGCAGGTGCTATCCGCTGTATAAATGCGGCCTGCCCTGCTCAGCTTGAAAGGCGCATCACTCATTTTGCCTCAAAGAACGCCATGGGAATTGACGGTATGGGGCCCCGCACCGTAAAGCTTCTTATGGAGGCAGGACTTATATCCGACGTTTCAGATCTTTATACTCTAAAAAAAGAGGATATTGCCTCCCTTGAGGGTATGGGCGAGCTTTCTGCAACAAATCTTCTTTCCGCAATAGAGGCATCAAAGTCAAGAGGCGGGGCAAAGCTTCTCTTCGCTCTTGGTGTTCGCCATATAGGAGAAGCGGCAAGCGAGGCCATTGCCTCTCATTTCGGCGGTATTTATCCCCTCTTTGATGCAACCAAGGAAGAGCTTTTGCAGGTTGAGGACGTGGGTGACGTTATGGCCGACACTCTTCTCTCATTCCTTGCCCTCCCCGAAACAAGGGCGCTGATGGACAGATTAAGGGCATCCGGCGTTGTCACCGAGGCCGAAAAGGCAGAGATATCCACAGACCTTCTCGGCAAGACCTTTGTGCTGACAGGCACTCTTACCTCATTTACAAGAAGCGAGGCGACACTTCTCTTGAAGGCAAAGGGCGCAAAGGTTGCGGGCAGCGTTTCAAAAAAGACGTCATACGTGGTGGCGGGCGAGGCGGCAGGCTCAAAATTAGACAAGGCCAACGAGCTTGGCGTGCCCGTGCTGACAGAAGAACAATTAAAGGAGATTTTAGGAATATGAAGCTTGCACAAAAAACATCAATGGCAATATGCCTGATCATCGTGCTGTTAACTGTATGCTCATGTGCAAAATCGCCTTTGGTCAGCTCAGACAAAGATCTTTTTTACCTGAAGCAAGACTCAAGCGACAACTTTTGCATCTGCTACTGGAACCACTCCACGGGCAAAAGCAAAACCATCGGGCGCAACTCTTTAAAATTTTCAATTTCAAGCGATAAAACAAAGATATTTTTCGGCGAGAACGAAAATGAAGAATCAGTAAACTCTCCGTATTACAATGAATACGAGCTGTATTTTGACGACGTTAGCGACAACGCAAAAAAAGAGCTTATCGCAGAAAAAGTTATTGACCATACTAACACACCGGACGGAAAGTATCTGCTCTATGTAACTAACACAGAGAAGGTCATTCTTCGCAATATGGAGACGGGCGAAGAGGAATATATTGTTTCCGATTTCAAAGAAACATTCCGAATATTCCACCTTTCCTCTGACGGCAGCATCGTATTCGGAGCTCAAGGATCCATTGATGAAGACTCATTGGACGTGGTGTACAATATTTACACCAAAAAGCCAAATGAGGAAAGGACCCTGATAGGAGAGAATGCCATCGATGCTTACTGCTCCGATGACCATTCCCTTATTATTTACGAAACTGTAGACAATGCCGTATTTCAGTACGAAAAGGGCAAGGACACGATCAGGCTTGATGCTTTCCCCGAGTACGATGATATCCTTGATAAAGATATATATATAGAATCACGGTCAAAGCAGCTGTACTTTGGTGATACCGTTATCGATGAAAACGTTAGCGCAATTCCGGATTATGATGCAAGCAAAAAAATCATCGTATATATAAAAAATGACGACGGCAAAGCACTTCTTATGAAATACGATAACGGTGAATATGAGGAAATTTTTTCCGATGATAAAAGCAGCTATAGCTTGATCGAGCATTGCAGTCTGGACAGTGAAGGAAACGTACAATACATCCTTCAAGACAGCAAATCAACCCTATACAAATATGTAAACGGAAAGAACATAAAGGTCGATAAAAACGTGTCGCACTTCGCAACAGAGGCTCCCGATGGCGATCTGTCAAACAGCTTCTTTTACGATACCTACGATATATATGAATAATCTTCGATCTTCAGTGAGAAAAATATGAAAAAAATATCAATACTTGTACTTATCATGGTAATATTACTGCTTCTTCCCTCCTGCGGTGCTGACACGCCGAAGGAAACGGATGAGGTAACAGAAAAGGCAGAAGTGCCCACTCCCGATACAGAGGCGGATACCGCCGACGGTGAAAGCGAAGGCGACGAGACCGCAGAGGAGCCCAATGACTCTCTTGCAAATATATTTGCCACCGTTCCGGTTATCGGCGCGGGATATGCAACAGCAAACAGCGGCGACACAGTATTTGCCGTAGAGGCAGACAGCTTCATTTCATCAAAGCCCTCCGTTGCGACGATCGAAAAGACAGACGACGGAAATTATATAAGGGCAGGACAGGCAGGCGTTACCCTTATCGCCTATATGGATGAGGGTGAGTGGAAGGCCGTTGCCATATGCGTTCTGTCCGACCTTGACGTTCTTGACCGCACAAGCAGCTACGATGCACAGGTCTTTGAAAAGGGTGAGAGCTTTATGCTCACCGCCCCCGTTTCCGGTGCAGAATATATTACAAGCGACGAGGCCGTCGCGGACGTTCTTGCCGCACCTCAGATAAGCTTTAAGGAATGCGGATATGCCTGCGTGACCCTTGCCAGTGCAAGCCGCCCCTTCTCCTACAGCTTTGTTGTTTACGACAGAATAACTGAATAACAAAAATCCTCCCGACATTCGGGAGGATTCAGATTGAAGACAAAAGGAGTTCTGGACGTTGACAGAACTCCTTTTGTCTTCAATCTGTCACCTCCGCTGAGGCGGAGGTGTTTTTTTATTGAAAAGAGAGATGTGTCGGAGATTATCGGGGCGTTGTCGTAGGGGCGCCACTGTGTGCGCCCGTCCATCTGCACGATTGAGAAAAATCCGCAATAACCGCCCGTTCGTAGGTGAAGGAGACAGAAAAATTGTAGGGACCGACGTCCTCGACGGTCCTAAAAGAGTGAATTTGCACGGACATAACGACTGTGCTGTTTTCTTGCATCAGGACCGTCGAGGACGTCGGTCCCTACAACAAAATCTTTCGCTTTCTGCGCATACATATCACTTGCGCTGTTTTTACAAATCGTGCAGATTTCGGACGACCAATGGTCGCCCCTACGACAACGTAACCCTCATCCTCCCCCGTCAACCTCAGATTTCACGTTCATCTTGCAGATATGCGGGAGGGAGAACCCCTCCCCTACATCAATCCTACCACTCTCCCTCCGATCTATCCCTCTTTTAAATAAAAAAAGAACACTTCCGCCGAGGCGGAAGTGAACCTAAATTCATCATTTATCATTGATCATTTATCATTTATCATTCATTCCCCGTCACGCGCCGAAATCGGCAGGGTCCCACGCCTCTTCAAAGAGTTTTTCATACTCTTTCATAAGCCGCAGGTGTGCCGCCTCAAATTTTTCGCTGTCAAGCTCCACCCTTGAGAAGCTCTCGAAAACGCTGTCGCAAATACTGTCCGCCAAGTGCTTGTCCTTCTTTGCTATGGCCGCCAGCATTGCGTATTCCTCTGCACTCTCGCGGTGGTTTTCAAGCCTTATGGACATCCATCCTCTACCATCTCCGGGGTAGATGAGCTTATCATCTCCCGGAGGGAGGATGCTTTCGCTGCCTGCGTTTACGTGGCGGGGACAGCTCGACTTAAAAGGATCTGCTCCCGCCTGATAGCAGTTCACCGTCCAATGGAGATATCCCGTAAGGCCGTAGTGATAGTTGCCCCAATAGAGATATCTGGTGCAAAGGAGGGGGATATCCATAAACCTGTTTATGTAGCCGCCCTCTCTCGGGTAAAGGCAAACATAGTGCCACACGCTGTCGCCCGACTCCTTATAGTGGTCAAACATTTCGCGATTCTTTTCGTATTCGTCACTTCGGGGGATCCATATATCAAGAGTACCGTATATAGGCGCGCCGCTTGTTGCATCGTAGAGCTTTATCTCGGGGATGAGCTTTCGGATGACTGAAACGAGGGCCCTATAGGTCATTGCATTTTCCTCGTTGGGCTCATCGCTGACTCCGAGAAAGAAAATATCCTTATTGAGCCATCCCTCTTGCCTGAGGTTTTCTCTCAGGGCGGTGAGATACTCCGTAAGATAGATATATCCCTCCCAGGAAAGCAGGTCAAGTCCGTAATGGAGGATATCGGGGGCATCCCAGGCACGGCGAAAGCCTACACCGTCAATGTTGAAGGAACGAAAGCCCAATCCAAGGGCTTTTTTAACGTATGCATTGAAATCGGTGAAATCAAAGGTCCATTTGCCACCCACCCTTCTCTCTCTTGGCGGTGTGACGTAGAGCCTTGTCTGGTGCTGGCGGCGAAGGAGGGACAGATACTGTGTCTGAAGCCGTTCAAACTCGTCGCGGCTTTTCACTCCGTGATATTTTATCATTTCAGGATAGCTGATTCCCATAGCTATCTCAAGAGTCTCCTCAGGAAGGGGCGCCTTTAATACGTTTACGGCCACAGGGATAACAACTGTGCTGCTGCCGTCAGAAATGGTGACGGAACCCTCCAGCATTTCCTTTGAATCCACTGCCACGGGAATGGCGACGTAAATACCTGTGGACTCCTCGCCGCAGGGAGCCTCAGCGTCTATGGGGCAAAGGCAGTCGTTAACAAAGAAGGGAGCTTTTCTCTCGGGGAAATGGGGGATGGGCGTTTCGATTCCGGGGCAGCTTTCAACGAAGATGGGGATCTGTCTGTAAAGCTCGGCAGAAAAGCCCTGACAGCTTACGGTGACAGCCTCGCCTGCGGTTTCATAAAGATGTATCTGAAAAGCGGCATAGCCTCCGCGAAGGGCGGTCAGGGAGGGGACACCTTTTGCCTCCGGATATTCGTGGATATCCGGATATGTCCAGACATAGGTTGGAAGAATACAGTATTTCATAACGGTAATTCCTTCACATAGGATTTTATCTACAGAATATCATACCGCCCCTCGTTTTTCAAGTATCGGCAAAGAACTTTTTTCCCTCCCCCTCCTCAGCACCTTCGGGAAAGGATACGGCGCACTCCATATCGAAGATAGCCTTTTTTCTTGCCGTGCGGCAGGCGTTTTTTACAGCCTTTGCCGAATAAGAGCTTTTTGCCTCATCAACGGCCTGCAAGATTTCCTCTGCCGTGGGAGATACGCCGAAAAGGCTGCATGAAAGCCCTATATCTCTCATACAGCCCTCCACCTTAGGGTCATAGACCACAGGTACGGGAACCGTACCTGCCATAGCCGCACAAATGAGAAAATGAAGGCGCATACCTATGGCAAGCTCCGCCTTACAGAGCAGGGCAAACAGCTCGTTTGCATCTCTCGGCTGCACCACACGCCCTCCCGTTTTCTTCGCCATTTCCCTTGCCAGAGAAAGATCAAAGCTGTCCTGCATGGAAACGAAAACGGGAGACATTCCGCGTTCACGAAGAGTGATGAAGGCCTTGGCGGCGGCATCGACGTTCAGCCGCTCGCCCTTTGCATCGGGCCTCAGGGATACGGCAAAAAAAGGCTCTGCGGGAATGGTAAATGAGCGGGGAAGCTCGTCCCTGAAGGGGTATGCAAAAACCGGATCGGCAGAAAGAACAGGGGATGCGCCCTTCACCATGAGCCGCTTTGCAAGAAGCAATGAATCCCGGTCACGAAGGGATACAAAATCTGCACAGCTAAGAGCACGCTTGCAAAGGCTCTCGTTTTTCAGCGGCCCCATTCCGTTGGAAAGAATGGATACCCGACAGCCGAAGATCTTAGCCAGCCTCACAAGCGCGCAGTAATAGGCAAGGCTCTTTTTGCTTGTCCTGTCCTGAAAAAGACTGCCGCCTCCGCTTATATATACCTGAGATAAAAGGAAAGCACTTATTACCGAAAAAGGTGAACGTCGGCTTTTTGCCACTACCTGAATCCCCTCCACTGCAGGTATCGTACAAGGGTCCCTCGTCAGAACGTATACCCGAATCCCCGGAAGCTTTTTAGCAACAGATGAAAGAATAGAGTATAGAACAGCCTCGTCTCCTACGTTACCGTAGCCGTAATATCCGCCTATGGTGATGCACACAGGCCTCGCCTTTTTCTTTCCCATAATGACTCTTCTTTCTTGGTTTGATGTTTGATATGTTATAGCAGCCGGATAAATCGTAGTTTAACGGGTAGAAATTGATGTGATGGTAGGGGACGGCGCCCTCGACGTCCCAAAAGCAAGATGGAAGAATTGTGCGACAAAATGGCTAT
>JAFXFQ010000148.1 GCA_017520365.1 Clostridia bacterium | reverse complement strand
TCCTTTCTGCCGAGTTGCTCTGCGGTGCAGAGGAGCTTGACAGCGAGGTACATTCTGCTTGTGCCAGCGATATGATGAGCGACGTTCTTGCCTTTGTTAAGGACCAGGCGGTGCTCCTCACAGGCCTTGTTAACCCTCAGGTCATCAGAACGGCTATGATGATGGATATGCGTTGCGTGGTGTTCGTGCGAAAGAAGGCTCCCACCGAGGATATGATAGCCCTTGCCGCAGAGGCCGGCATCGTGCTTATGAAATCCAATCTGCGTATGTTCGAGGCTTGCGGCATCCTTTACAACGAGGGGCTCTGCGGCTCCAAGGTAGGTACTGCAAATGCTTGAGGACATTGTCAGATTCACCTTTGACGTAGACGGAGATGATTTTTCCTCTGCAGGAGCGGCATCCGTCCAGGTGAAAAAGCACCTGAGACAGATGGGCTTTTCTCCCGAGATAATCCGCCGCGTTGCCATTGCGATGTACGAGGGCGAGATCAATATGGTCATCCATGCCGACGGCGGCCTTGCCACCGTAGAGGTCAGAGACGACAGTATCGTTATGATACTTGCCGACAAGGGCCCCGGTATTCCCGACGTTGCACTTGCAATGCAGGAGGGCTTCTCCACAGCAAAGGATAATATCCGTTCTCTCGGATTTGGTGCAGGCATGGGACTGCCCAATATGAAAAAGTATACCGACTCACTTGAAATAGAGACAGAGATCGGTGTAGGCACCACCATCACGATGACGGTAAACGTTTAATACCGTATTGGAGATTTTATGACAGATTATAAGCATTCCGTGTCCCTTGACGATACAAAGTGTAAGGGTTGCACGCATTGTTTGCAGCGCTGTCCCACGGAGGCTATCCGTGTCCGCGACGGCCACGCTGCCATCAATCCGCAAAAGTGCATCGATTGCGGAGAATGCATAAGGGTCTGCCCCTACAATGCGAAAAAAGCGACCCACGATTCACTTGACTGTCTTAATAATTACAAATACAAAATAGCGCTCCCCGCGCCTGCGCTTTACGGCCAGTTCGATAACCTTGACGATATTGATTTCGTCATTCAGGGCCTTTATAATATGGGCTTTGACGACGTTTTCGAGGTGGCAAAGGCTGCGGAATACGTTTCCGGCTATACAAGGCAATATCTGAAAAGAGAGGGGCTCAAAAAGCCCGTCATCAGCTCGGCCTGTCCCGTAGTCGTGAGACTGATAAGAATGCGATTCCCCTTCCTCTGCGATAACATAATGCCCATCCTTCCCCCCGTTGAGGTGGCGGGTAAGATGGCAAGGGAAAAGGCACTCAGAGAGCACCCCGAGCTTTCCCCCGAGGATATCGGATGTATATTCATATCCCCCTGTCCCGCAAAGGTCAGCTACGTAAAGAATGACTTTTCGGGTCACCAGAGCAATATTGACAGCGTTGTTTCCGTCTCCGACGTTTATTTCAGACTCATAGATGCCATGAAAAAGACAAATGAGCCTGAGGTCGGCACAGAGGCAGGCAACGTGGGTGTCAGCTGGGCAATTTCCGGCGGCGAGTGCACGGCGGTGTTCCACGAAAAATATCTGGCGGCAGACGGTATCGAAAACGTTATCCGCGTGCTTGACCAGATCGAGGATTCTGACCTGCCTGAGCTTGAATTCGTCGAGCTCAATGCCTGCAACGGCGGTTGCGTGGGCGGTGTTATGACCGTTGCCAATCCCTACATAGCAAAGGCGAGAATACAGTCTCTCAGAAGATACCTTCCCGTTTCTCCCAATATGCACCCCACCGAGGGCGACATCCCCGAGGATGTGCTCCTCTCCGGCTTTGAATACATCCCCTCAGCCCCCCTGTCTCCCGACAGAAAAGAGGCAAGGATGATGATGGCGGAGATCCAGGAGATAAGAAAGGACCTTCCCGACCTTGACTGCGGCTCCTGCGGAGCCCCTACCTGCGCTGCCTTTGCAGAGGATATAGTAAGAGGCGATATTTGTGCTGATGAATGCGTTGTGTTTATGCGTGAGGCATTCCACAACTATCTTTCAGCAAGGAACAAGGCCTCAAAAATCGAAAAAAGCACGGAGGATGAGAACGGTGATAAAGCTTGATGCTCTTGCGAGCGCTCTTGAACTTGACTGCGTATGCGGCAGCCTCGATAAAGAGGTGACAGGCTGCTATGCGGGTGACCTTCTCAGCTGGGTGATGAGCCACGCTCAGTACGGCGATGCCTGGGTGACTATCATGTCAAACATCAACGTCGTTGCCGTGGCAAGCCTTACCGAATGCGCCTGCGTTATTATGGCTGAGGGAGTTACCCCGAGCCTGACGTTGTAAAGGTGGCAGAGGAAAAGGATATTACGATATTTTCATCCGGTCGCTCCACCTTTGAGCTGTGCTGCCTTATAGGTCAGCATCTGAAATCAAATGAATAAGTATTATTACGATCTGCACATTCATTCCTGCCTCTCTCCCTGCGGAGACGACGATATGACACCTGCAAATATCGCAGGTATGGCGGCCCTGAAGGGCCTGCAGATCATAGCACTCACCGACCATAACTCAACAGAGAACTGCCCCGCCTTTTTCAAGGCGTGCAAAAGAAACGGCATCATTCCCGTTGCGGGAATGGAGCTGACAGTTTCCGAGGATATCCACCTTCTGTGCCTTTTCAGAACGCTGGAGGCGGCTATGGAGTTCGGACGTCGGGTAGATGAATATAAGATACCTTATGAAAACCGTCCCGAGGTATTCGGCCGTCAGCAGGTGATGGACGAGGAGGACAATTTCATAAGAGAAGAGAAGTATCTCTTGCTCAACGCAACTATGCTGTCTCTTGATGAGGGAACAGACCTTTGCCGCAAGTGCGGCGGCGTGTGCTATCCCGCACATATAGACCGCACGTCAAACGGTGCTGTGGCTGTCCTCGGTACCTTCCCCGATTGGGAAGGCTATACAGCATATGAGATAAGCTCGTCGGGCTCAAGAACTGAGGAGGAGGGGAAATTCCCCATCCTTAAGGACCTCCCCTGTGTTAAAAGCTCCGATGCTCACTATCTCTGGGATATTTCCGAGGCTGAAAATTATTTTGAGCTGGACGACGAGCCCTATTCCTCACAGGCTGTCCGCGACAGGCTCATCAATCTTCTGGAGGGAAAATGACCGATCTGTCACTTTATATTCTGGATATAACGATGAACTCCGTTCGGGCGGGAGCGAAAAATATTTCAGTAACACTTGAAGAGGAAAAAGGATTGCTGACCTTCAAGGTCACCGATAACGGCTGCGGTATGACAGCAGATCAGGTGGAAAAGCTCTCCAACCCCTTCTTCACAACAAGAACCACCAGAAAGGTTGGACTTGGTATCCCCTTTCTCCGAATGCTGGCAGAGCAGACGGGCGGTGGGGTAGATATAGCTTCAAGGAGCGAGAAGGAGTATGCGGATCACGGAACAACGGTCACGGCCACGTTCCACTCCGATCATATTGACTTCGTTCCCCTCGGGGATCTCGTTGAAACTATAATAACTCTCATTCAGGGCAGTCCCGACGTGGATTTCCTCTATCGGCACATTTCCGATAAGGGTGTGGACGTTCGGATGGATACTGCTGAGATGAGGGCGATTCTCGGGGATGATATCCCCCTTAACTCCTTCGAGGTGCTCTCCTTTATAAGAGGCTTTCTCGAGGATCAATACGCTCAAAAATAAAAATTTATATATACGAAAGGAACAAACATCATGAAAACTTTAGCGGAACTTGCTGCTATCAGAGAGCAGATGAAGGACAAGGTCGCTATCCGTACAGGCAGCGGCGAAGTTCGCGTAGTTGTCGGTATGGCAACCTGCGGAATCACCGCCGGAGCAAGACCTGTTCTTAATGCTTTTGTTGAGGAGGTTGCAAACCAGGGCCTTGCTGATACCGTAAAGGTAACTCAGACAGGTTGTATCGGCATCTGCCAGTACGAGCCCGTGGTTGAGATCTACGAGGACGGCAAGGAAAAGGTTACATACGTAAAGATGACAGCAGATAAGGCGAAGGAAGTTGTTGCAAAGCACCTCAAGGGCGGCGCACCCGTAGCTGAATACCTTATCGGTAATATTTAATCCGGAGGAGATAAAAGTATGGTTCGTTCACACATTCTTGTTTGCGGAGGTACAGGTTGTACTTCCTCCGGCAGCTTGAAGCTTATTGATGCTCTTAATACAGAGATCAAGGCTGCCGGCCTTGAAGATGAAGTCAAGGTAGTTCAGACCGGTTGTTTCGGTCTTTGCGCTCTCGGTCCCATTATGATCGTATATCCTGACGGAACATTCTACTCCAGAGTAGAGGCTGCGGATATCCCTGAGATCGTTTCCGAGCACATCGTAAAGGGTCGTGTAGTTGAAAGACTCGTTTACAACAAGACAACAGAGGAAGAGGCTGCTGAGGGCAGAACTTCTTCTCTTAACGATACTGCATTCTATAAGAAGCAGATGAGAATCGCTCTCCGTAACTGCGGTGTTATCAACC
Source organism: Clostridia bacterium (assembly GCA_017520365.1). Lineage (GTDB taxonomy): Bacteria > Bacillota > Clostridia > Oscillospirales > CAG-272 > Avispirillum. The sequence goes on along the minus strand of JAFXFQ010000148.1, from coordinate 89 downwards.
CTGAGAAGATCGACGAGTACATCGCTCGTGACGGTTACTTCGCACTCGGTAAGGTGCTTACAGAGATGAGCCGCGAGGAGGTTGTTCAG
>JAFXFQ010000147.1 GCA_017520365.1 Clostridia bacterium | reverse complement strand
TTTTTGCTTCGTCGCTTTCCCTTATGCTTTGCCTGCCTGTAAGGGGCGGAGATATATTGGAATACGATATGGGGGAAAGCTCCGCCTCCCATATACTGACTGACCTTGAGGCTGCTATGCCGGACGAGGTGAGGGAGGAGCTGCCTGAAAATGCCGTTGATGCGTCCTCCCTCAGCGTTTCATATTTTTGGGACAAGCTGAAGGGGGTGATCCTTTTTGTTGCCCCATCCTTTACGGAGCTTCTTTGCACGTTGCTTGGAGCGGTGCTTCTTTCCGCATTGTTCGGCTATCTTTCGGAGAGTGCTCCTTCGGGGATGGGGGAGCTGTTTTCCGCTGTAAGTTCACTTTGCGTTGCCCTGTGTGCTTACGGCGGGCTTCAGGGCGTGTTTTCTGCCGTTTCCACCATGCTCAGGCTTTTGACTGAAACAATGACGGTGATGACAGGCGCAATGGAGGCTGTATACATAGCAGGCGGTAATCTGACGGGCGCCGCAGTTTCTGCCACAGGAATACAGCTTATGATAAGCTTTACCGAGGCAGTTTTTTCGGCGGTGCTTTCTCCTGCGGCTCACGCCTCCTTCGTTTTGGCAGTGGCCGCCTCTGTAACGGGTAACGGAGGGGTCAGCTATATGGCGAGGACACTCAGAGGTCTCATAACGGGTGTCCTCGTTGCAGCAATGGCTCTGTTTTGTTTTGTGCTTTCCCTGCAGAGCGGTCTTTGTGAAGCAGGTGACACCCTGGCCGCAAAAACAATGAAATTTGCCATGGGCAGCTATATTCCCATCGTGGGAGGAAGCGTTTCGGAAACGTTTTCGTATATGGCGGCAGGTCTTTCCGTTATAAAAAAGGGGTGTGGTGTCCTGGGCATCCTTGCAGTCTTTCTTGCATTCCTGTTCCCGTTTGTCACACTTATTTCGGCAAGGCTCGCTACAGGGGCGGCATCTGCCCTTGCGGGAACGCTGGGCAGGGGACGTGAGGCGGCTCTTCTTGAGGAGTGTAAGTCTGTATGCTCTTTTCTTCTTGCCGTATCCGCGGGGGCCGCGGCAATGTACATCATTGCCCTTGGCATATTTGCGAGAGCAAGTGTGGCGGTGGCGTGATGGGCGGATATATTTACGGCATTGTTTCTGCGGCGGTATTTGTTTTCATAATCCTTTCCCTTTCCCCCGACGGCTCGAAGGGGGAGCTTGGCAAATACGTTGGCTTTGTTGGGGCTTTGACGGTGACCCTTGCTATTATCCTTCCTTTTCCAGGAGTGATAAGAGAAGGTGAGGCGTTGATCGAGGAGGCGGATACCGCACAGGCGCCGGCAGGAGCAATGGAGGGTGAATACTATGCAAGAATTGCGGCTGAGGCACTTTGGCAGATATACGGTGTTGAGAAGGAGGGTGTTCGTGCTAGGGTGTATACGGACTCCGATGGCAAGCTGACAACGGTAGAGCTTATAATTCCGAAGGGGGAGATGACGGGACTTTCGGATGCGGAAAAGGTACTGAGTAAGATATGCTCGGTAAACGTAGCTGTGAAGGAGGCAGATGATGGCAGCTAAGAAGGCTTTGAATATGAAAAAGCTGTGGCCGATAATAGCGGCGGCTCTCGGTATCGTTCTGATGCTGGTGCCTCGCCTTTCGGGAGAAAAGGAGGTTTTAGCGGAGGAGGAGGACAGTACACAGGAGGCATATCTTTACAGCGAGAAGCTGGAGGAGAGGCTGACGGAGCTTATCTCAGGGGCAAAGGACGTAGGAAGTGCCCGTGTGGTTGTGACTCTTGACAGGAGCTGTGAAAGCGTTTTTGCCACAAACGAGAAGGTCAGCGACAAAAGCATTTCCGTAGATTACGTTATACTTGGGGGAGGTGACGAAGAAAAGCCGATCCCCATATCAGAGATATATCCTGTGGTGAGAGGTGTGGCGGTGGTCTGCGAGGGGGGCGAGCGTGCAGAGGTGCGGGAGAGGGTGACTCTTCTCATATCTGCCGCTCTCGGAATCAGCACGGCAAGGATAGCCGTCAGCGGTTAGTCATAAATTCAAAAGCTGTGAATACTATTTAGAGAAAGAACATACAGAAAGGGTAAAACTATGAAAGAGAAGCTTATATCCATATTTCAAAAATGCAAAGAAACGATAGTAAAGATCGGGAAAAGGCTGAACAAAAAGGCGGTTGTGGCAGTGGGGGCTGTGATGGTGCTTGCAACGGCGGTGCTTATGAATTTTCTCCTGCTGCCAAAGGATGAAAATGCAAAAAAGGAGGGGCTTGATGTTCGTCTTGATCTCAGTGATGTTTCAGCTGCAGTTGCACAGAAGGAGGCAGAAAAGGCTAATGCCGAAAGCTCGGAGGCAAGGGACGTGTTTGCAGAAATGACCCTTTCCAGAAAGCGCGCAAGAGACGAGGCTTTGGAGGTGCTGACGGGTCTTTGCGAGAATGCATCCATTGATGCCGAAAAGACGGATGCCATGGCCGGTCTTCAGCAGATAGCAAAGGAGATAGAGGATGAGGCAAATATTGAGAGCCTTGTTATGGCAAAGGGCTTTTCCGAATGCGTTGCGGTGATCAACGGTGACAGAGCCAGCGTTATCGTCAGATGCGACGGTCTTCTGGATACGGACGTTGCCCGTATCAGCGAGATAGTATACGAGCAAAGCGGTATTCATCCCGACAATCTTAATATTATTGAAGCTAAATGAACAAAGCCGCCTTAAAGGCGGCTTTCAGACTGTCGAAAAAGGCGCAGAACAAAAGCCGCGATAAAAGGCAAGTCAAAAAACAAGTAATTAAAGATCAAAAAAGTTAGAAATCCGCCGAAAACTCGGCGGATTTCACTATTATATGCGGCTTTTTAGCCACGATTTGGGTCTCTGCCGTACCTTTGTACGCCGACGACACCCAAATCGCGGCTTCTGCATCCTTCTCGACAGCCCGAGGTCAGCTTGTCGATAACTTTATCGACAAGCTGAAAGCCGCCTTAAAGGCGGCTTTATATATTTGAGTTAAATTGTTAAAATTCAAAAGCAAGATAAATCGGAGGTTGGAGGGGGAGAGGATCGATGTGCCGGTAGG
>JAFXFQ010000146.1 GCA_017520365.1 Clostridia bacterium | reverse complement strand
TTTCGCAGTAACCGGGAGTGGTGGTGGTCACGGAGGTGATAACTGCGTTTGTTTCCTCATCCAAAAAGCGCACAAGAAGAGTGCAGGCGGAGTTTACGTTGATGGTTGCGCGAACAACGTTTCCGATAACCTCAGTAGCAGATATGGAATAGGTGGTTCCGCCGCCGGTGGAGGTAGCATATTGGTATCCTTCCTCACCGTCGCCAAGGGCCCAAGTCCAGCCCGCATAAACCGTAGCGTCCTCGGTTACAGCATTTGAAAAATCAAAGGACTCAGTGCACTCCTCATCGGCAAACCAGCCGCTAAAGTTATAATTTGTTCTTTCGGGGTCAAGAGGATGCTCAATATATTCGCCCTCTTCTATTACCTGAGCCTCATAGAAGCCGTTTGAGCCGTCGTTCAAGGCAAACATAATGCTGTGAGTTGTAAGCTCAATGACCTCAATGCTTTTGAACTTTACCTCAGCCTCGATCTCCTGCTGTTTACCGTCAACCTTGATCGCCTTGCTGATGCTCAGCGTGTTCAGCTTATCCTTCGCAATGGCGTCTATGGGAATGATCGGCAATATCATCATAAGGCAAAGGAAAAAGCTCATAAGCTTAGCTGCTTTTTTCTTTTTGCCCGCAACGATCAACACGATCACGAAGACAACAGTTGCGGCCGCAACCACAGCAGCTATCAAAATGATCATATTATCCTTTAACCATTTGATAAACCCGTTTTCCTTTTCAACGGGCTCCTCTACTACAGGAATGCCGGCTACAACAGAGGCTGTATAGCTCTCTTCTCCGCCCACCTGGACATCCTTTGCAAGAAGATCTCCTGACCTGACCTCCAGGGCCTTGGGAAGGAACATCTCCACCGTGACAGGCTCCACTATATCACGGTTAGTGTTTGCCACGATCACCTGAATGTTGATATCGTCCTTCGCGCCGTACTCTTCCTTATCGGTGACGATAGAGATCTCAATACCGTCCTTGGAGGCTGTATCCGCCGCCTTTGCATACGTATTAAACGGCAAAGAAAGCACGATACAGAACAGTATGGTCAGCACAACGAACAAGCTTGCTATCTTTTTCATATATTCTCTCCTCCTGAAAAATCGAGCATTATTAATGTAATAATAGTACCACTTTTTAAAAACGAAATCAATATTTCAAGACAATTTACACGTAAAATGCAAAAAATAACAGACTTATATTATTTAAAAAGCACCATTCATAACTGCCCTTTTTTAAATATGTTTATAAATAAATTGTATCATCACACCAAATATGATATAATGAAACGGCAACAAAAATACTCATAGCTTAAAAACAGCCAAAGGAGAGCGCAAAATGACAGAAAAGATCTGGAATATTGAGGGCGATCATATAGCCTGGACTGTCAAGGACGGCCAAAGCCATTTCGACGATATAGAAATGAGCGGGCTTTACACCGATTTTATCGTCAAATACGGTGTGAATGACGACGGTACCCTTTTTCTTAAGCGCCACTGCTTTTTCCCCACCCTAAGAACTATCCCAAACAACACTCACGCAACTTATGAGGTGATATTTGAGGAAAGCGGGCTCCCCTACCTTCTTTGCGACGGAAAAAGGGTGATCGAAAAGCCTGTGAAATTCACCTTTGACGGAGTTTTGGCAATAGATTGCAGAACTGACTGCGGAATACGCACACGGCATCTGCTTTTTCCCTCTCCCAACCTTGGCTTTTGCCTTGAGGCAATTACCGTGGAGGCAGAGAGAGACGTTACGCTTACTGCCTCTCAGCCGGGTGACACGGTATACTCCTACGGCAGGGGCACAAAGGGAGTGTACGTTGCCAGGGTACGTCACGACCTTAACGATAGTCTGAGCCTTGAGGAGGGGAAAACAGCGCAGCTCTTCATTTATCTCAACTGTGACGTAGGTCTTGTCTCTTCACCTGTTCCCGATGGAAAGGCGGAGCTTGAAAAGCGATATAAAAGGATAAGCGATCTTTGCGACGGCGCACTGGTGCTTAAAAGCTCAAGCCCTGAGCTTGATACTATGACAAGGCTTTCAAAGCTTAGAGCGGGAGAGAGCATTTTCGATACCCTTTCGGGAAAATTCCACAGCCCCGGCGGATACTCCTACTATGCGGCGATCTGGTGCAACGATCAGATCGAATATGCAGGCCCTCACTTTGCAATGACGGGTGACAGAACCGCCATTGAGGCTTCCGTCAATGCATACAAGGCATACATCCCGTTTATGTCAGATAATTATCATCGTCTTCCCTCATCCATCATCGCTGAAGGACTTGATATATGGGAAGGGGCAGGTGACCGCGGTGACGGAGCTATGTACCTTTACGGCGCTTCTCTCTTCTGCCTGCTTCTCGGAGATGAGGCAGTAGCCCGCGAGCTTTATCCTGCAATAAAATGGTGTGCCGAGTACTGCGAGAGAAACAAAACGGAGGACGGAGTCATCTACTCCCACTGCGATGAGCTTGAAGGCAGATTTCCCACAGACAACAAGGCAAACCTTTCCACCTCAAGCCTCTGCTGCGGAGGTCTGCGCCTTGCCGCAAAGCTTGCCCGCTCCCTTGGAGACGGGGACACCGCAAGGGTATACACAGAGCGTGCAAGTAAGCTTGAGGACGCCATTGAGGCATATTTCGGAGCCAATCTTCACGGTTTTGAAACATACCGCTATTCCAAAGGCTTTGATACCCTTCGTGCGTGGATATGTCTGCCCCTTTGCATAGGGATCAAAACAAGAGCAGAGGGCACACTGAGCGCAATGCTGTCTCAGCACCTGTGGACCGAGGAGGGTATGCGAACCTGCGAAAAATCCGAGGAGAATCCGGGAGATACGATATGGGATCGCTCTACCCTTTACGGTATGAAATGCGCTTATATTATGGGACAGTCTGACAAAATGAACTCCCCTCTGCTGAGCTATTGCCAAAAGCGCCTACTCTGCGACAGAGTACCATACGCTGTTGAGGCTTATCCCGAGGGGGGCAAGCGCCATCTTTCAGGCGAGAGCGCTTTATTTGTCAGAATAGTTTCCGAGGGTATTTTCGGCATTATCCCGGAGAGCCTTACCTCCTTTTCGTTCGATCCCAACAACTGTCGGGGACTTGGAGACATCTCTCTTTCTAAAATACATATCTGCGGCGCAGTCTATGACATCAGCATAAAGGACAGCGTCTGGCAGGTCTATAAAAACGGAAAGCTTATCCGAAACGGCGTTGCCGACGGAAAGCGTGTAACCATAAATTAAAGCATTCCTGCAAAGGATTAAGGAGAACTTATATGAAATATGATGTTATAATTATCGGAGCAGGCCCCGGAGGAATATTTGCAGCATATGAGCTTATGCAGCGAAGACCTGTAATGAAGGTAGCTGTTTTTGAAGCGGGACACGAATTGAAGAATCGCCGCTGTCCTATAGACGGCGAAAGGATCAAGTCCTGCGTCGGATGCAAAAGCTGCTCCATCATGAGCGGCTTCGGCGGAGCAGGCGCTTTTTCAGACGGCAAATACAACATCACCAACGATTTCGGCGGCACTTTATTCGAATATATCGGCAAAAAGCGGGCTCTTGAGCTTATGCACTACGTTGACGAGATCAATCTCAAGCACGGCGGCGAAGGCACAAGGATCTACACAACAGCAGGTACCCGCTTTAAAACTCTGTGCATTCAGAACGATCTGCACCTTCTGGATGCCTCCGTTCGCCATCTCGGCACAGATAAAAACTACGTTGTGCTGGAAAACATATACTCATATCTTATGGGCAAGGTGGACTTTTTCTTTGAAGCACCTGTAGATTCCATTGAGATCTTTGACGGCGGATACGCCGTTAAGTGCCGTGATACGGTATACCGGTGCGAAAAATGCATTGTTTCTGTTGGCAGAATCGGCAGCAAGTGGATGGAAAGAGTGTGCAACGAGCTGAAGATACCTACAAAATCCAACCGTGTAGACATCGGCGTTCGTGTTGAGCTTCCTGCAGCCGTTTTTGCACATCTGACCGACGAGCTTTATGAAAGCAAGATAGTTTACCGAACACAGCAGTACGGCGACAAGGTACGCACCTTCTGCATGGACCCCAAGGGAGCTGTGGTAAACGAGAACACCAACGGTATCATTACCGTTAACGGTCACAGCTACGAGGATCCTGCTCTGCAGACTGAAAACACAAATTTTGCACTGCTGGTATCCAAGCACTTCTCCGAGCCCTTCAAGGATTCCAACGGATACGGCGAGTCTATTGCACGCCTCAGCAATATGCTGGGAGGCGGTGTTATCGTACAGCGCTTCGGAGACCTGATCCGCGGACGCCGCTCCACGCCCGGCCGAATGGATGATGCGTTTATCACTCCCACGCTTCAGGCGACCCCCGGAGATCTGAGCCTTGTTTTGCCCAAGCGCATTCTTGACGGCATCATTGAAATGATATACGCTCTTGACAAGGTAGCTCCCGGAACGGCTAACGATGATACTCTTCTGTACGGTGTTGAGGTCAAGTTCTACAATATGGAGGTGGAGGTCAACAACGACCTTGAATGCCTCTACAAGGGTCTTTATATTATCGGCGACGGCAGTGGCATAACCCACTCCCTTTCCCACGCTTCGGCAAGCGGAGTTCACGTTGCAAGAGCCATTGCAGATCAATACCGATAAGACAAAATCCCGGCGGGCGTGTGAAGAAACGGTCTTCACCAGTTCACGCCTGACAAGAGGCCTTTGATACAGGTATATTCTTTTACGGTTCCACGGATACGGCATAGTTTTCGTTATACAAAAAGAGCTGTCGCAAAAATGCGACAGCTCTTTTTCATCGATCTGTGTTGTGTTATTCAAATCACGGGTTTTGTCATCATCATTTAACGTGATATCCCGTTGTTGTTACTGCGGCGACATAGTTGCCAAGCTCATCCGTCACGTCCACCCGATAGCAGGCAGTGGTCTTGCCGTCCTTTATACAGGACGCCTTAGCGATCAGCTTTTCACCTCTGCAGGCACCGAGAAAGGATATATCGGAGCGAAGGGAAACGCATCCCATGCTCTCCCAATTGGCCGCCACCGCAAAAGCAAAATCAGCAAGCATAAAATATGCTCCGCCCATTACCGCTCCCATGGCGTTACGGTGGGAATCTGTGATCACCAGACTGCAGGTGGCACTGCGGTCTCCTATCTCCTCTATTATCGCTCCGTTTTCTGTTGCAAACCGGTCGCCCTCAAAGATCCTTCGTACCTCTTCCAACGTTTTCTTTACTGCTTCTGCCATAGTTTTTACCTTTACTAATTTTTATCAAACAATGCTCTGCGCGCGGTGGATTGGCGCATCATTGCTCTCATTCCGTCCACATCTTCCTTCTCAAGCATCACTTTAAGCTCATTGAACTTGCTCATAAACATATCCATTTGCTGAAGCAGCATATCCTTATTGGAAATGAACAGCTCGCTCCACATCAGGTCGTTGATACGGGCGATACGGGTAAGATCACGGAAGGAGTCGCCTGTAAATTTCTCTATATTTTCCTTATCGTTACAAGTCATCAACGTGATAGCAATGCAATGGGTAAGCTGAGAAAGAAAGCCTATCATTTCGTCATGATCCTCGGGAGACAGAGTGGTCACGTTGGAAAAGCCCAGAAGTCTGCCCAGCTCAATGCAGGTACGGATCGCCTCGGGAGTGTTTCTTTCAGTTGGGGTCACTATATAGTTTGCGCCGATAAACAGCTTATCCGTGCTGTTCTCAACGCCCGATACCTCACGGCCGGCCATAGGGTGTGCCGCAACAAACTCCACGTCGGGGCGAAGCATATCCTGGATCTGATATACTATGCTCCGCTTAATACCTGTTACGTCAGTGATAAGGGCTCCGCTTTTAAAAAGGCCCTGATTCTTTTCTATCCACTCCACAAACACGTGGGGATACAGAGCAAATATAATAAGATCCGCCTCTCCGATGAGCCTTTCATCGATATCGGAGGCACCCTCATCTATTATCTTTTCTCTGATGGCATAGTCAATGGAGCTTTGCTCCAAGGTGATCGCGCTTATATGAAATCCGAATCTTTTCAACACCTTGGCATAGCTTCCGCCGATAAGGCCAAGACCTACAATGAGTATTCTTTTGCTGATATCTACTATCATGATAATTCTACCTCTGCGCCAAGTCCCTTTATGTCCTCAAAAAAGTTGGGATAGCTTTTTCTTACGGCCTCAACACCATTTATAACTCCGCCTGTTTTTGTCAGCGCCACCGACATAGCCATCACTATGCGGTGATCGTTGTGAGAATCGATCTCCTCTGTGCCGTATCGAAGCTCCTGCTTCGGAACTGTAATGGTATTATCACCGAAGATCAGTCCTCCCGAAAGCTTTGACAGCTCTTCGTGTATCGCCGCTCCTCTGTCGCTCTCTTTTGCCTTAAGTCTCTCGGTTCCCGTAAAGGTCGCACCGTTCTTCAGTGCGGAAAGAACAAAAAGAACGGGGCCGAGATCCGGGCAATCCGAAATATCAAGGGTGGGGGTACCATTTGCGATCCTTTCAAAGTAATCGGCGTACACCCTGTCTCCCTGAAGGCTTTGAGGATCCAGTCCGTTGATCGTGATATTGGAGCCGATATAGTTAAATGCATCAAGAAATGCGGCATTTGAATAGTCGCCCTCGACCCTGCCCGAAAAGGAGCAAAGCTTTGAGGCCTTTATATCGATCCTGTATTCAGAGCCATAGGCTACGCAGGCTCCAAAAGAGCTAAGTGCCCCAAGGGTCATATCAACGTACGATCTGCTCTCGAATGGAGGGATTATCTCAACAGACGAGTCTTTTCCCAAAAAAACAAGGGCAAAGATAAGTCCTGTGATAAACTGACTTGAAATATCGCCACGCACCCTGTAGACACCGCTGCAAAGCTTGCCGCAAAGCGTTACGGAGTCCTTTCTTTTGACAAAATC
>JAFXFQ010000145.1 GCA_017520365.1 Clostridia bacterium | reverse complement strand
TTTCTTTTGTATGACTTCAATTTTTAGTTGCATTTGCTTTTTACGGTTAAAGCTATGATTTGACTGTCTTTGTTTTGATATATTTGCGCTCTGCGCCTTTTTCGACAGTCTGAAACCCTCCGAGAAATCGGAGGGTTTCTTAATATAGCTTTATTTTCAGAACAGTAGTCTCAATTTTCTGATTTGCTCTATTTGCGGTCTGCGCCGTTTTGACCGCTTGAAGAAAAAAGCGCTCCGAGGGGCGCTTTTTATTCTTTAATATCAATTTTTCCGTGCTTTGCTTCGTAGGCTTCTATTGCATCTCTTATAAGTATGAGGATCTCGCTGTTTGCACTGCGACCCTCATAGTCTGCAACTACGTGAAGCTTGTCAAGCATAACGCTGTCAATTCTTATAGATAAATTTTTTATGGCCACGATTTTCACTCCATATAAATATATTATGTATTTATTTTATGTTTAATTTGTGTTAATATGTTGTATATAAACATATAATATATCTAAAATATATCCAAGGAGGCAGAGATGAAGATCGCTATTGTGGGGTCAAGGGAGCTACAGATAGATGACCTTTCTGAATTTGTACCCGATAACGTAACGGAAATAATTTCAGGAGGTGCTGCGGGAATAGACAGCTGTGCCGAGGAATTTGCAAAGAAAAAGGGCATTAAAATGAATGTTTATTTACCGGACTACAAAAGATATAAGAGAGGCGCTCCGCTTGTGAGAAGCAGGGCGATGATAGAGGCTGCGGATGAGGTCATAGCATTTTGGGACGGTAAATCACGCGGAACGAAATATTCCATAGATTTTTGCAGAAGAAGCGGCAAAAAAATAACCGTATATATTATGGAGATTCAGCCGTAGGAAAGGTCCGGCCATAGTGTGTCCTTCGGCAGGAGGCTGTTAATATATCGGTTTTTCACAGAAAAAAGCGCTCCGAGGGGCGCTTCAGTTAAAGAACTGCCCGTTGCATTTTGCAACGGGCAGTTCTTTTATCAGAAAATAACTTCCTTCTTGCTGTCGGAGGAATCGTAGATTCCCTGCATGATCTTGGAGGTCTTGATAGCGTAGTCGATGTGAGCACGGGTCTTCTCGCCTGTCTTGATAGCGTGGAAGAATGCTTTTACCTCATCAAGGTACATATCGTGCTCGGGGGTTTCCCATTCCTCTGTAACGAACTCGCCGTCCTTTACGGAGAACATCTTGAAATTGCCGCAGTAGTTGAGGCGGATACCTGCTTCTGTACCGATAAAGTCAAGATACTGGTCCTTTTCCTCAATGTTCTGAGCCCATGCACCCTCAAGGGAGATGATGGGACCTGTGGTGCGGATCATAGCGGTAACGGAGTCATCAACGTCGTAGGTACCGTTAACATCGCGGGTGTCCTCACTCCACATATATCTGTATTTATAATTTTCAATATCGCAGCCGAGCTTGGAGAATGCTGCCGCAGATACGGAAACAGCATCGGGATCGCCGAGGCAGTACATTACCTGGTCGATACGGTGAACGCCCCAGTCGATGAGAACGCCGCCGCCGGATACTGCCTTAGTTGTAAACTCACCGCCGAGACCGGGGATGGAGCGATGATCGCGGAAGTTGATGAATACGTGATATACCTCGCCAAGCTCGCCTGCCTGAATGCGGCGTCTTACTTCTTCAACGGCCTTATGGAAACGGCAAACAACACCGATAGAAAGAACCTTTCCTGTTTCGTGCTGTGCCTTTTGCATTTCAAGAGCCTCTGAATAGATTCTTGCTGCGGGCTTTTCGCAAAGAACGTGTTTGCCTGCGTGGAGAGCCTCGATGGAGATCTGCTTGTGCATGAGGTTGTGTGTGCAAACGGAGATAGCGTCTACCTCGGGATCGTTGATGGCATCGCGGTAATCCTCGATAGCGATTCCGCAGCCGTAGTCTTCAACACACTTATCTGCCTTTTCCTTGATGATATCGCAGAAATACTTGATCTCACACTCCTCGGGGAGCTGGCGGTAGGAGGGAATATGCGCACTTCTTGCGATATTACCGCATCCGATGATTGCAATTTTAAGCTTTGACATGGTTATTTCGTTCCTTTGTGGGTTCCTGCACTATATATGCAGTTAATTCTAAGCCATTTATACACTATATTGTTGCCAATGTCAATGAAATAGGCAAAATTTATAATCAGGTTATTTTTATTTTAAATTTATGCAGCACAAACTTGACAATTCAGGGCATAAACTATACAATTATTAGAGAAACATATAGAAAAGGGGGAGATCCTTATGGTATCCTATGAAGACATCAAGCACGATCCTTCTATCAGTACTTATATAAAGAAGGCAGATGAGGCTCTTTCCTGCCTTGGATATACGGAGCATGGCTTTGCTCACGTTGGTACCGTCAGCCGCACAGCGGAGTTTATTCTCAAGGCTGTAAGGGCAAGTGCCCATGAGATAGAGCTTGCAAAGATCGCAGGCCACCTACATGATATCGGCAATCTTGTGAATCGCTCCGAGCATTCACAGAGCGGTGCCGTTATGGCTTTTCGTATCCTTCTTGCAAAGGGTATGTGTGCCGAGGACGTGGCTACCGTAGTATCTGCCATCGGAAATCATGATGAGGGCACCGGCGTTCCCGTGGACAGCGTTTCTGCTGCACTTATCCTTGCGGATAAGTCAGATGTGCGCCGAAGCCGTGTTCGCAACCGTGACGTTACTACATTTGATATCCATGACAGAGTCAATTATTCCGTAACTGATTATTCTCTCACCGTGGATCGAGAAAACAGCGAGATCACCCTCAGGCTTGAGATAGATACGGAGATATCCAGCATCATGGACTATTTTGAGATATTTCTCGAGCGAATGCTCCTCTGCCGAAAGGCGGCAGACAAGCTGGGTCTCAGATTCAGGCTGAAGATCAACGGTCAGTTGTTGATATAACCTACTTTTCT
>JAFXFQ010000144.1 GCA_017520365.1 Clostridia bacterium | reverse complement strand
ACTATTGGATTTCAGGAAGTTCTGAATATAGGTCTGATCGGTATAAAAAAGAAGATTCTATCCATATCAAAAAATACAGTTTTTTATGAAAGCTGTATTTCCTCTATTGATTCATTTGAGATATGGATCAACAGATATAGAGAAGCGCTCTCGGCGCTTGAAGGATATGAAGACAATTTTAAGGTACTTAGCACTGTTCCCTTCTTACCTGCCACTAGCTTTCACGAGGCTCTGCAAAGCATCTGGTCTGTTTTCGCTTTTTGCCGTCTCTGCGGCTGCTGGCCGGGTATAGGAAGACTGGATATGCTCCTCGGCCCATACCTTGACCGCGACCTTAAAAACGGGATCATTACTCTTTCGAAAGCAAGAGAGCTTATTGCCCACTTCTTTATCAAGGGTTGTGAGTGGATAACAGGAGAAGGCACGGTAAGCGGTGATGCTCAGCATTATCAAAATATTGTTCTCGGTGGCTCTGATGAAGAGGGGAACGACGTTACAAACGTGGTAACTTACCTTATCCTTGATGTTGTAGAAGAGCTTGGAATATCGGATTTTCCCATATCAGTCAGAATATCCGAAAGAACCTCTGAGCAGCTTATTACGAGGATCTCTGAGGTCATGCGATACGGCAACGGAATTATTGCGGTTTACAATGAAGATGCTGTCATAGAAGCATTGACAAACAACGGCTATTCTGAAGCTGAAGCACGTGGCTTTGCCAACGACGGGTGCTGGGAGGTAATGCTCCCCGGCAAAACTTATTTTACTTACATTCCTTTTGATGCAGTTGCGATCCTTCAAAAGGAAACACTGGCTTCATACAATGATGATACTCGATTTGATTCATTTGAAGAGCTCTATTTACGGTATATATGCGATATCGAAAAGCAGGTCGAATCAATATTCAATGGTCGAATTGAAAGCCTTAAAAACAAAATGCAGGTATCATATGCATGGAATGAAAGCGTTCCTTGTACTGTTATTTCGCTATTTGTTGAAGGATGTATAGAAAAGGGACTATCCTATACTGACGGTGGTCCGTTATATACTGTTTTTTCTCCTCATCTCGGAGGGCTTGCAGATGTTGCTAACAGCCTTTATGCTGTAAAAAAGCTTGTATGGGATGAAAAGAAGATAAGCTTTGAAGGACTTATGACCGCACTTTCCCAAAACTGGGAAGGTTATGAGGACATTCGAAGATATGCTCTTTCCTCATTTGAATATTTCGGAAACGACAACGATGAGGTCGACGGTATGGCCAATAGATTGCTTGGGGATTTCGGAAGCATCTGCAGAAGGCTTGAATCGGGAGCCGCTTTTAAGTTCCCGGCAGGTGTGAGCACATTCGGTCGACAGATCGATTGGGCTAAGAGCAGGTGGGCACTTCCCTGCGGACATAAGGCAAGAGAGATTCTTGCAAATAATTTTTCACCCACACCCGGCACCGCGTTAAAAGGAGCAACAGCTGTTATTAACTCATATTGCAAGATAGATTTTAACAATATTCCGTGCGGAACAGCTCTTGAGGTACGGTTACTTCCGGATGATGTAAAGGGAGACGTTGGCCTGAATGCACTTTGTACACTTTTAAAGGCCTTCTGCAGCCTTGGGGGCTTCTTCATGCAGATAGACGTAGCCGACAGCGCAGTCCTCAGGGACGCACAGGAAAATCCCGAAAAATATCCTGCTCTTGCTGTCAGAATCGCCGGTTGGAGCGCCCGCTTTGTAACTCTTGAAAAAGAGTGGCAGGATATGGTTATTGATAATATGGAAAAATAACAAAAACAGGCTGTCGAAAATACGGCAGCCTATTTGTGTTATATTTCAAATCTCAATTTATCGGGAATTGATAAACAATTTTGCAGGTACGGACACCTTAGGGGTTCGGTTAAACATTTCAAAAAAACGAATTTATAAGCTGATTGTAACATTCGTACCTTCTTTATCGTGGATATCTATAAGCACGAATCTGGGATTCTTTTTCGCATAGGTTCTGAGGACTTTTATTAACTCGTTAACGGATTTTTTATGTTCTCCCGAACTACCCGATGCTTCATTGGCTTTGAGCAAAAAGCTTTTTACCGCAAAATACGGTATGGGTATTGTCTTTTCCCCCTCGGGCTCCTTGATATGAATTTTTATCATATCACTCCACCTCGATAATCACGGTGCCGCCGTTTGCGCTTTCGATCTCAACGAGCTTTCCGATAACTCCGCTGTGCACCATGGAAAGGATCGATTTGAAATCTATTTTCTTAAGGTCAATATTTCCGATACTAAAGCTTCCCATAGAATCATTTTCCAACATGAGCACAACGAGAGCAAGAGGAAGATTTATCTTCACTTTATCTCCGTGTTCCTCCACGTGGATATGAAGCACCATTTCGGAAGGATCCTTGCGAACCTTCTCATCAATAACGGCAACCTCCTTAGTCGCTTCTGAGCTGAGTAGCTCGTCAACGGTGGTGTGATAAATTTTCGCGATCTCGGGAAGTAAGGTAATATCGGGGCAGGAAACGTCGTTTTCCCACTTAGATACTGCCTGAGGCGTTACGCCCAGGTGTTCGGATACGTAGTCCTGTGTGAGCCCTGCTCTTCTTCTCATATCTGCAAGCTTCTGTCCGATTGTCATTTGTAGATTTCCTTTCGATTTTTGATGTTTTTTTGCCGGCATCTATATGTTAACAGATAAAACATCAACATAGAATGGATCATAGGTTGTTCTTTATAAACCATCGGTTGAGTTAGTTGTAAACTTCTACTAATTTGTGAAAGCAGGAAGCACAAACATGCTTCCTGCTTTCAGCTTTATCAGATCATAAGATCTCTCATATATTTAATTGTGTACTTAACACCCTTGTCGCCCTTCTCGCCTGTCCAGGAGGGGGAGTGAGGCTCGATGGAAAGGTATCCGTCATAGCCGTACTTATAGAGGATCGCCATAAATCCGCGCCAATCAACAGCGTCAAGACCTGCGGGAGGGTTATCGTAGTTACGGTGATCAAAGCCGTGACCTATGATCTCGTCGTTAAGCTGAGAAAGAAGCTCACGGAACTTCTTTCCTTCCTCAGTTTCCTGAGGAATAGCATTGGCAAGCTGATTGTATTTTCTCATAAGATGGAAGTTCTTCCAGGTCTGAACCTCCTGAGAATCACCGGCCTGAATTACGCCCTTAACGTGGATATAACCGAAGCGGTCGCCCCAGTCAAGGCCTTCCTGCATATATGCGCCCTTCTCGCCGCCGTGAACGAAGCTGTGAGATGGGTCATACTTGATCATAAGACCGGGGACCTCATCAAGAACAAGCTTCCACTGCTCAGGTGTGCGAATATAGTTATGACCCATCTGGCAGTTTACTGCACAGATTGTGATACCTCTTTCCTTACCGTATTCAACAAGCAGCTTAAACATATTTATAGCAGAAGTAATGTTCTGATAATATGTAAGCTCGGGAACGTAGTTGCAGGACATAAGATAATAATGTGATCCAAGGTACTGAGCAAGATCAATAGACTTCTTTACCTCGGAAAGCTCAAATTCATCAATACCGCCATCCTTTGTGATAATCTGGCTTCCCCATCTGCCGATAGCGCCAACCTCAATACCTGTTCTGTCACTTGCGGCCTTAAGCTCCTCCTTCATAGGAAGAACGTCATCAAGCATGGGGCCCCAGTATCCGGGATTGTTAAGATCGAACTCAACAAAGTCGAGTCCAAGCTCCTTAGCTTCGTCAAAGCTCTTGGGCTCACAGCCCATAATCATACCAAGCTTCATTTATTGTATACTCCTTCTATTAAAACTCGTTGGGACACTTCCAGAGAAGAGCGTGCTGCTCGTAATCGGGATCGCTGAGAGAATCGATATCGTGGAACTCGTGGTTATGAGTAACATTATACTTTCTCATATACTCAAATCTCTTCTTCTGATTCTCGTGAATCTGCTCTGTAAGAGCCGCCTTCTGCTCATCATCCTCTGCCGCTTCTCTTTCGTCACGGAGCGTAAAGTCAATGTAGTCGAGAAGGTGGATACGTGTTCTGCGGATATTAGCAAGCTGGACGTCAGTTTCAGCCGCTTCCTCTGCTGCATCAAACATCTGATTTGCTCGGAGAACATACTCCCACTGACCTTCAAGCTTTGTAGCACAGTCGCGAATCCATGTATAGTTTGTTGCAGTATCGTAGTAGATACCCATATGCTCGTCAGTGGAATTTTCAAGAGCCATACCGAGATACTTCATGATCTCTGTGCCGCCGGGGCCGTAGAAGTCCATGATGAACTCGCGGATATAAGCCTCAAATTTTTCTCTGGACATATAGGGATCCCAGCAGGTACGGGCAAGCATATAGCCCTTCAGCTCACCGAACTCACCGTTTAGAGATGCATAGTTACCCTGTTCAAACAGACCCTTTGCGCCGTGCTCAGCAAAGAAGCGTGCATTCTTTCTCCAAGTTTCGATATTGGGGAAAAGGACAGGGAAATTAGTAAAGTTAGTTGTATAGTTCCAGATAGTAAGGTTAGGTGCTACCTCGCTCCACTCCTTGAGGTCAACCGCAAATCCGCGCTCAACGTCATCATGTCCGGGTGTTACGTCACACTCGGAAACAGGATGTCTGAAGCAGCACTCAATGGAACAAAGTCTGACAACTACGTTGTTTCTGGGGCGGATGGTCTTAGGAGGCTTGCGGGTAAATCTGTAAGCAAATGTATCAAAGAGGACGTTGGGATATTCGGGCTCAAGCTCCTCTGCGATACGGTTTACAAACTTAAGCATTGTACCCATGCCGCTTTCTTCTGCCTCGTTGATAGGGCGGCACTTATCGCACTTGCAGGCGCCCGAATCACCGTCGTTCTGAGTAATGGAGATAAGAGCCGCGTCAGGGTGCTCCTTGAGCATATTGCGGATATTACCTATTACTGTCCGGTATACGTTTTCGTCGGAAAGACAGGGCTGGACCCATGCTCTTTCACCGT
>JAFXFQ010000143.1 GCA_017520365.1 Clostridia bacterium | reverse complement strand
GCTTCACCATTCTCGCAAAGAATACATCCGCGCATTACAAAGGTGCAAAGATCAATATTATCGATACTCCCGGACACGCAGACTTCGGCGGCGAGGTTGAGCGTATCCTCAAGATGGTTAACGGCGTTATCCTTCTTGTTGACGCGGCAGAGGGTCCTATGCCCCAGACACGCTTCGTTCTCGGACGTGCAATGGAGCTTGGCCACCGTGTTATCGTAGTTGTCAACAAGGTAGACCGCCCCGACCAGAGAGTTCTTGAGGTCATCGACGAGGTACTGGAGCTTCTCATCGACATCGGTGCAACTGACGAGCAGCTTGACTCTCCCATGCTCTTCTGCTCAGGCCGCGCAGGCACCGCCAGCGTTGACCCTGAGGTTCCCGGCGAGACCCTCACCCCCCTTATGGATTGCATTCTGGACTATATTCCCTGCCCCGAGGGTGATCCCGATGCTCCCCTCCAGATGCTGGTTTCATCCATCGATTATAACGAATACGTTGGCCGTATCGGCATCGGTCGAATCGAGCGCGGTACAATGAAGGTAAACGGAGAAGCTGTAATCGTAAATTACCACACCCCTGACGTTGCCCCAAAGAAAACAAAGATCGTTTCCCTCTATCAATATGACGGACTTTCAAAGAAGGCTGTTGAGTCTGCAACCGTGGGCGACATCGTTTGCTTCTCAGGCGCTGAGTCTATCACAATCGGTGATACCATCACAGCTCCCTCCGATCCTGAGGCACTTGAGTTCGTTAAGGTAAGCGAGCCCACCCTTGAGATGACCTTCTCCGTTAACGATTCTCCTTTTGCAGGCAGAGAAGGTAAGTTTGTAACAAGCAGACAGATCAGAGACCGCCTTTACAAGGAAACACTCAAGGATGTTTCTCTCCGAGTTTCCGACGGTGAGACCACCGACTCCTTCAAGGTTGCGGGCCGTGGCGAGATGCACCTTTCCATCCTTATAGAAACAATGCGTCGCGAGGGGTTTGAGATAGTTTGCTCCACACCTCATGTGCTTTACAAGGATATCGACGGCCAGAAGTGTGAGCCTATGGAGCGCGTTACCGTCGAGGTGCCCGAGGAGTACGTTGGTACAGTAATCGAAAAGCTCGGCAGCCGCAAGGGTGAGCTTCTGGAAATGAACCTCCGCGGCGACCGTATGAAGATAGAGTATTCCATCCCCGCCCGCGGCCTCTTCGGCTACAGAAGTGAGTTTTTGACAGATACTCGCGGCGAGGGCATCATGGCAAGTGTATTCGATGGCTATCAGCCCTTCAAGGGAGAGATCACCACTCGCTATACAGGCTCTCTTATCGCAAGTGAAACAGGCGAGTCCACCTCCTACGGTCTCTTTAACTGTCAGGACCGCGGCCAGATGTTCATCGGTGTTCAGACTCCTGTTTACGAGGGTATGATCGTTGGCGAATGCCCCAAACAGATAGATATCGCACTTAACGTCTGCAAGAAAAAGCATCTTACCTCCATCCGCTCCTCCGGAGCTGACGAGGCACTCCGTCTCGTCCCCCACAAGGTAATGAGCCTTGAGCAGGCAATTGAATTTATCGGTGAGGACGAGCTTATAGAGGTTACACCAAAGTCCCTCCGTCTCAGAAAGAAGATCCTCAACACCGAGCTTAGACTCAAGGACGAGGCAAAAAGAAAAAAATAAAAGAGCCGCCCCTGCGGCAGAACGGAGAATATATGAATTTTCTTGAAGAAAGAATCGTCAAAGACGGCGTAGTCAAGGCCGGAAACGTTCTGAAGGTTGACAGCTTTCTTAACCATCAGATGGATATTGCCCTTCTTGAAGAGATCGGCAAAGAGTTCAAGCGCCGCTTTGGTCATAAAAAGATAACGAAGGTATTGACGATTGAGGCATCAGGCATCGGCATTGCCTGCTTCGTTGCTAAGGAATTCGGTGTTCCCATGGTCTTTGCCAAAAAGACTGTCTCCATCAACATCGACGGCGAAATGCTGGTCACCGAGGTTGAATCCTTCACCCATAAGAATAAAAACCGCGTTATCGTAGCAAAGAGATTTATATCTCCCGATGATCACGTGCTTATCATAGACGACTTTTTGGCCAACGGCTGTGCACTTCAGGGTCTTATCTCCATAGCGGAATCTGCCGGTGCCACCGTTGAGGGTCTCGGAATCGCTATTGAAAAGGGCTTCCAGTTCGGCGGCAGAGCCATCAGAAATCTCGGCTATGATCTTGAATCTCTGGCCATCGTCGAATCAATGGATGATACCACAGGAGAGATCGTGTTCGCACCCCAGAAATAAGCGACGCCTCGTCGGCAGTACCGACGAGGCGTTTTTTTATTCTTCATCCGCTGTATTGGTCAGAGGCTTTGTTTCCGTTATGCCCTTTATAAATTCCCTTATCCGCCAAAGACCGCTTGGCTTATCATCACGAAGCCACGCTTCGCTGTATTCCGAAAGCCACGAATCAAGCTCTGCCTGCAAAGCTTGGACATCCGTATACCCATCCTCGCCGTTCAGATACAGCTTTACCCTGTTCATAAGCTCAACAGCGCGAATCGAAAGAATAAGGTCCGCGATAACGCTGTCATCTCTGCCGAGAGAAAGGAGCTTCGCCATCTCTGCCTTGCATATCTCGATAGACTCAACCGCCTTCTCCGCAGTGAAGGGATGCTCGGGATGGCCACCGTAACCAAGGGGCATATCCTTACCCTCAAGAGTCACGGCTGAGTGCCATATAACAAAGCCCGACCAATCGCAGGTGAACATTGCTCTCGCAAGACAGCGCAAAGTCTCTGCCATATTGAAATCCACCCCGTAAAGAAGTCGGCTTGCATAAAGCTCAAACTCCCCGTCGGTGACAGATGAGGGATTCCACGCTTTTTCCGCACCGAAAAGCATTCCGTAAAGATTGCAGTTGAAGGGGCAGACGTGTCCGAAATCGCCCCAGTTTGTATTGAGAAGGCCCTTGCAGCTATACTTCTCTGCCCAGACGGCAAAGCTTTCGATGTTACCGACTGAAATGAAAACATTCTCAAGAAAGTTATCCCAGCAGCTGGTTCCGGTGCAAACTATCTGAGTAAATCCTCTCTCCCAGAACATTTTGGGGATCCACTCGTTAACATTTTTTCTGTAGCACCAGTTAAGCACGGTAACGTCCTCGGGCAGGCGCTCCTTTGCCATATCGGGTCGAGCCATACACTCGTCACCCCAAAGCATAACCTTTTTACCGTAGGATTTAACGAGAGAAACAAGCTTCTCAACATGGTAGAAATACGCATCTCCCTTGTCACGCCCTGCGTTCTCTCCGTTGCAAAGATCCATAGTCTCATCACAGCAAATATTGAAATACTCAGAGGAAAACAGGGGAAGATACTGCTCTATCATGCTTTTGATAACGCCAAAGGCATCCGGATGGTATACGTTAAGTGTATGGTGCCACTGACGCTCAAGCAAGTAGTCTCGTGTCAGCTTATGGCCCTTCAGCTCGCAGATGTGGTTATACTTCTCGCTCTGCAGAAGGGTAAACAAATGACCGAAGGTGGACATGGAGGGCACCAGATCGATAAACCGATCTCTGCAATAGCTGTCAAGCTCAAGTATCTCTGAGGGAGTGAGAGCGGAATCTGCGGTGACGATACCCTCAAGCTCCTTGAAGGTAAAGGCATCCTCAACGTAAAGCTGAAGGGAGTTTATCTTTAAATATGAAAGCCTGTCGGCTATTTCCTTAAGCTTTTTCAAGGTCGGAACCCTGCCCCTTGTGACATCGTGATAAAAGCCGCGGTATTCAAGGGTTGGATAATCACTGATATTACAGCACGGAACAAACGCCCCATGCTCTTTTATAAGCTGACGGAGAGTCTGAATTGCATAAAAGGCTCCCGCCGCACCGTCTCCGAGGATATCAATTCTGTCTTTCGTAACGGTTATGCGATAGCCCTCACCTACATCTCCATGGGAAATGATGATAGCCCTCCCAAAGGGCTCGCCAACTGAAATGGGAACGTATTCCCCGGTTATTGCCTCCGCTTCCTTGCAAAACACACTAAGTGCGCCAATTACACGGCTGTCCGCAGTGAGGTCTGTAAAAACAGCAATAGAGCAAAGAGAAAAAGCTCCCTCGCACTCCTCTATCATTTTCGGTGTAGGAATTATTCTGAGCATAATAATTCTCCTTTGGTTTATAGCTTATTTTACCATAAATCAAAGAACTTGTCCATTAAAATTCACAGAAAGAAAAGCAGATAAAAATAGCTTTGCCATATCGCTGCAAAAGCATCGGTGATATTTGCCCCTTAGTGGCAAGAATATTGCTTCGCAGTGATATGTTCCCTTCGGGAACGTTTAGGAACAAAACCGCAGCGGCGGTTTTCCACCACCCTTTCTCTCTTATCTCTTAGTTCAAAAAGCCTCCCAAAAGGGAGTCGCGGTAAGGGATTACCGCAAGCTCCCAATGATATATTCCCTTCAAGGAATATGATATATTTCCTACGGAAATGTGAAATATTGCTGACGCAATATGAAATATGCCCCAATTGGGCATATTATGGTAAAAAATACTCCGTTGTTTTACAACGGAGTATTTTTGTTCATTAATGTTTTCAAAGAAAATATGTAACAGGCGAAGCCTATTTCATACGGCGACAGCCGTATTTCACCAATTTGCTTTGCAATTTGATATCATTGTAGGTTGGTCTTATCCCTAAGACCAACCTACTAAGGGG
>JAFXFQ010000142.1 GCA_017520365.1 Clostridia bacterium | reverse complement strand
TCGATACAGCGAGAGGCGTAGGTGGCCAGCTTAATGTTCTTGTCGCTTCTGTACGTATTTATTGCTTTTATCAGACCGATGGTGCCTATGGATATCAGATCTTCGATTCCCGTTCCCGTGCTTTCAAACTTTCTTGCAATGTAAACGACCAGGCGAAGGTTATGCTCGATGAGGATCCTTCTTGCCTCCTTATCAGTCTCCAGCCTGCAGATAACGGCTGCCTCCTCATCGCTTGACAGGGGTGGGGGCAGGGCATCGGGGCCGTTTATGTAAAAATCTCCCTCGCCTTCGCCTCGGGCAAGTCGTGCGGCTATGCGCTTCAGCCTTTGCCATACGTTATGAAATGTAACCTTCAAACTATTCATTTTAACTCCTTTTTATAAAAGTGATGAGGGCACCGTGGCCGCACATCCTGCAAAATAGTCGGCCTTGCAATCTCTTGGGGATAGAATGCATCGCACGGACCTTTCAACTTTTCCTGTTTTTATCGTAACGCTGTCCGGGATGATGCCCCCTGCAATGCCCCGGATCTCTTCACTTTTTCTCGGTATTATCCGAAGGGAAACTCCCATTTTATAAAGGGCATCTGAGTCAAGTGATATGAGGGCGGCGGTTGCCTCCTCGCCCAAAAGGCGTTTAAGTATTTCACTTGAAACGGGAATAACGGGGTCTCCGCTTATAGGGTCACGCATAAGATTTCCGCTGTCGCACAGTGCCTTGAAGGTAACTGTATTTTCTCTCCATCGTGCGGTGACAGTTGCCGTTTTTCTGTCTTTTGAAAAAAGCATTATCCGCACCCCTGCATATACTGCGACAACAGAGGCGGCACATACAGCCGAAAGCGCTCCCGCGGTGTGGAATTCAGGCTCTGCTGCGGCTTCACCGATAGATAGAAGGGCAGTCATTACTCCCCCGAGAAGGGCGGCGCACAGCCATATGAGCGCTGTGCTTTTTATAAGGAATGACACGCCTCCTCCAAGGCCGAAGGTGACGGCGGCCATTAAAAGTGCTGCAACGGCGGCTGCTGCGGCCGTCACCCCGGGGGATGTAGGGAAAATAACCGTAAGGATGCCGAAAAGGGCTCCCACAGCGGCGCCGAGGCTCATTCTCCCTGCACGCCTTTCGCTTGACGTAAGAACGGCGCAAAGCCATAGGGTCACAAAGTCCATACTGAAATTTATGAAAAAGAGAACGTCTAAGTAAACTGTTGTCTCCAAATCTTCACCTCCAAGAAGATTATACCTCCCGTCAATCGGGATTCTTGTCGTATAGGCACTTTGGCAAAACCGAATTTTACGCATATACTACTAAAAAAGAAAGGAAATCTTTGAATGCTTACTTATTCAGACTATTTTATAACAAAAAACGCAAGTAATGAATACTTCGCAGGTGCGAACACGGATAAAGGCTTCTTCGGTGAATACTGCAATCTGTTTTCCGAGGATGACCTTACAAAGCTTTATATGATAAAGGGCGGCTCGGGAACGGGCAAAAGCACCCTTATCAGCAGATGCGCCGATGTGGGAAGAGAATGCGGCGCCGTTGTAACTCTTCTTCGCTGCTCCTCCGATCCCGATTCCCTTGACGGGGCTATTATAGAAAAGGAGGGAACGCGAATAGCCGTTACCGATGCCACCGCCCCCCACACTCAGGACCCGCTGTATGCAGGTGCCTGCGGAGAGATAGTAAACTGCGGTGAATTCTGGTGCACCGCTGCTCTGGAAAAAAGCAGAGACTATATCTCCCACCTTATAAAGGAGAAGGAGGGAGCATATAAAAGGGCATACAGATATCTTGGTGCCGTAAGGGAGATATTTGAGGCATCGGAGTCGCTTGCTAAAAAATACCTGCTTTCTGACAAGATGGAAAGGGCACAGGCTGCTCTTTGCAAGAGCCTTGGAATTTCTGATAAGAAAAGAAGGGGCAAGGTTATATACCGCCGCACCATGGGCGTTTCAATGAAGGGTGCTGTGCGTCTTTCAAGCTTTGAGAGGGCAGGCAGAGTGATTGCGGTCAAGGACGGGGTTGGTCTTTTGCCTTCATATCTTGAGTCACTTCTCAAGCTTCTTGTTGATCTTGGCGAAACGGTGGCGGTTTCGCTGTCCCCCGTTTTTGGCATCGGAGAGCTTTGGGCTCAGGATTGCGATGTTGCCTTTGTGCCATACAGAGAGGGAATACAGTATGCCAAAAAGGTAAACCTTCGCCGCTTTGCAGACCCGGTGTCCCTTGGTGACGTAAAGCAAAGGAGGTTCTTTGCCGCCCGATGCACGGCATCCATGATGGAGGGGGCTGAGGAAAGCCTTTTGGAGGCGGGAGCGCATCATTTTTCTCTTGAGAGGATATATAGGGATGCTATGGATTTCGAGGGGCTTTCCCGTATGGGTGATGCACTTTGCTCAACTATTTCAAAAAGGCTGTCTTAGTGGGAATACATAACGCCTTGTCCGAGTATATATTACTGTAAACAAAAGGAAAGGGCGTGAAAGAATGAATGTCATTGAAAGACTCTCAGCAGAGGAAAGCGCAATAAGCTACCTGCCCCACCACCTTTGCGAGGCGGTGCGGAGAAGCTCCGGTATATATAAGGGAGCTGTCAGCGAGATAAGACTCAGGCTGGGCTCCCCCCTTGCCATAACCTCGGGAGACAGGAATCTCATCACAGGTGCGATCTGCACGAAAAGCGATATAGATCACACGGTGAGAGCACTTTGCGGAAACTCCCTTTACTCCCACAGCGAGACCATAAAGGAGGGTTACATATGTGCAGACGGGGGCATCAGAGCAGGGGTCTGCGGCCGTGCCGTCACCGACGGCGGCAGGATAGTTGCGGTGACAGATATATCAAGCGTTTGCCTGCGGATACCCCGTAGGGTCCCCGGTGCCTCCGACGATATATGCCGCCTGATCATGAAGAAGGGATTTCGCGGAATGGTGGTGTATTCTCCTCCCGGTGTGGGAAAGACCACCGCCCTGCGGGAGGTCGCCGCCAGAATGGGGGCAAAGCCATACAGCCTTCGCATTGCCGTTATCGACACCCGCTTTGAGATATGCGCAGGCCTTTCGGGAGACCTTACGGTGGACTGCCTTTCAGGCTATCCAAGGGCAAAGGGAATGGAAACTGCCCTTCGCACCCTTTCGCCTCAGCTGATAATCTGCGATGAGATCGGCAGCCGCGAGGACGGGGAGGCCATCAGGGAAAGCGTTGGTGCAGGGGTCCCGTTTATTGTCTCCGCCCACGGCGACAGCGCCGCTGAGCTTTGCAAAAGGCCAAACCTTTCTTCACTTTTCGATATGGGCGCATTTACCTATGCCGTTGGCCTTTCAAGGTCATCAGGCCCATTTGCCATTAACGTAACGGAGCTTGCGGGAGAGTGAGTACCTCCGTTATGGGAGCGGCGATGCTTGTTGCGGCATCCCTTTGGTGGGGGCTTGAAAAGGTCAGGGAGGAGGAGAGAAGGCTTTTGATACTGAGGGGACTTGTGTCATTTTGCAGATTCGTGGGTGAGGAGATAAATGCCTACAGGACTCCTCTTTTGAAAATTTTCTCAGGTTTTGAAAACGAAGCGCTTTTTGAGGCGGGATTTATCCCTCTTTTGAGAAAGGAGGGGGTGGCACTTGCTGTTGCCTCTCTTGAAGGTATGGTGAACAGGGATATACATAGGGAGCTTTCCCACTTTGCGGCGGAGCTTGGGGGAGGGGATACAGAGTCACAAAAGACACTTTGTGCCTTGACACTTGAGCGGCTTGAGAGGGAGCTTGAGTCTTTTGGCAAAGCATATGCGGAAAGACTTCGGATGTACAAGCTCCTGCCCTTGCTCCTTGGGGCATCTGTGATAATATTACTTCTTTAAAGGTTTTTATGGATATAACTCTACTCTTGAAAACGGTGGGCGTTGGGATGATAGTTGCCGTTGCAAATCAGATACTTCAAAAGACAGGCAGGGACGAGCAGGCCACTCTTGTAACGGTGGTTGGGATCGTTGTTGTTCTCATTATGCTGGTTGGCCAGATCGGGGATCTGTTTGAAACTGTGAAAACGGTGTTCCAGCTGTGACGGATACTTTGCTCAAGGCGGCAGGTATTGCCCTGACGGGAGCTTTTTCAGCTCTTCTTCTCAAGGAGAAAAGCCGAGGCGCGGGGGTGGCCGTATCGTTGTGCGCCTTTATCGTCATACGCGTGTCAAGCATCGGAGGTACTCTCCTTCAGATCATAGACACCTGTCGCGGCATTCTTGAGGGCGGCCCCGTTTCGGAATATGCCCCCGTTCTTCTGAAGGCTCTTGCTGTTTGCTATATCACATATATCACCGCTGATATTTGCCGAGGGGCAGGCGAGGAGTCCCTTGCGGGCGCTGTTGTGCTTACAGGCAAGCTTCAGCTTATGGCCCTTGCGATGCCTCT
>JAFXFQ010000141.1 GCA_017520365.1 Clostridia bacterium | reverse complement strand
TACATCCGCGAAAAGTTTATCCCCTGCCCCGGATGCGGAAAATCTGACTTTACCGACATCCGTAAGTTCAATATGATGTTCAAGACCTTCCAGGGCGTAACAGAAGACTCCTCCACAGAGCTTTACCTCCGTCCCGAGACCGCTCAGGGTATCTTCGTAAACTTCAAGAGCGTTCAGAGAACAACAAGAAAGAAGGTTCCCTTCGGCGTAGCTCAGATCGGCAAGTCCTTCCGTAACGAGATCACCCCCGGTAACTTCACCTTCAGAACACGCGAGTTTGAGCAGATGGAGCTTGAGTTCTTCTGCAAGCCCGGCACAGACCTTGATTGGTTCAACTACTGGAAGAACTATTGCCACCAGTGGCTCCTCGATCTCGGTATGAGAGACGAGAACCTGAAGCTCCGTGACCACGAGCAGGCCGAGCTTTCCCACTACTCCAAGGCTACCACTGACTTTGAGTTTATGTTCCCCTTCGGCTGGGGCGAGCTCTGGGGCATTGCCGACAGAACAGACTTCGACCTTAAGTCTCACCAGAACGAGTCCGGCGAAGCTATGGACTATTTCGATCCCGAAACAAATGAAAAATACATACCCTACGTTGTTGAGCCCTCTCTCGGTGCTGACCGTGTTGCCCTCGCATTCCTTATCGAGGCGTATGACGAGGAGATCGTTGATGCAGAGAAGAACGACGTAAGAGTAGTTCTTCACCTCCATCCCGCTCTTGCTCCCATCAAGGCAGCGATCCTTCCCCTCTCAAAGAAGCTCTCTCCCGAGGCTGAGGAGGTATTCGCAGAGCTCTCCAAGTACTACAGAGTTGACTTTGACGAAACAGGCTCTATCGGTAAGCGCTACCGCCGTCAGGACGAGATCGGTACTCCCTTCTGTATCACATACGACTTTGACTCAAAGGAGGACGGCTGCGTAACAGTTCGTGAGCGTGACTCCATGGAGCAGGTACGTCTTCCCATTTCAGAGCTCAAGGCATATCTCGACGAAAAGCTTTATTTCTAAGGGCTACGAGCTATGCAGAAACTTTTTTGAAAAAAAGTTCTCTATCTTACTAAAACATAGTCGATTACCTTCAGCTCGATACACTCGCTTTGGTACTCTCCTTGTTTTAGTTACGTCGTTGAAAAAACGATACTTAATCGTTTTTTCTTCCTCCTCACCTTCAAAAAACTTTAAAAAGAAGAATATATTGTAGGGGCGACCATTGTGTCCTCTGCAAACAAGATTGTTAATCAATACAATATGGCTACATAACCGATATTAGATGTGTAGCCATATATGTATCTGAAAATTATTCCTTATCGGACGACCAATGGTCGCCCCTACCTTCAACTTACCTTTTTATACAGAAAGGACGAAAATTATGGAATTCATTATCTCTAAGGGCGATGCTGTCGCTAAGTGTACATCTGTTGGCGGCGAGCTCATTTCCTTCGTCAAGAACGGCACCGAGTACGTCTGGTACGGCCATGCAGAGCACTGGAGCGGTCAGGCTCCCTGCCTCTTCCCCGTTGTTTGCCGCGCAAAGGATGACTGCGTTATCATCGACGGAGAAGCTTACCCTATGAAGAAGCACGGCTTTGCAAGGAAAGCAGATTTCACCCCCATTGAGGTAACCCCCTCCTCCGTGACCTTCCGCCTTTCACAGAGCGATGTTACAAAGGCCTGCTTCCCCTTCGATTTTGACCTTGATATCACTCACTCCGTAACGGATGACAGCTTTACCACCGAATATAAGGTAACAAATAAGTCTGATAAGTCTATGCCCTTCTGCATCGGCGGCCACCCCGGCTTCAACTGCCCCCTTTTCGAGGGCGATAGCTTTGAGGATTACTCCCTCATCTTCGACGATGCTACAGGCGCCGTTGCACACAACTGCGACCTTGATGCAGGCGGCTATATGAGTCCCGATATGCCTGAGCTGGATTATATCAAGGACGGAAAATTCGATCTTCGCTACAATTGCTTCGATTTCGATGCCGTTGTCGTTGAAAACCTTCCCGTAAAGAAGGTAAACCTTGTTAACCGCAATACAGGCAAGGGTGTGCACTTCGAATTCGACACCTTCGATGCCATCGGCTTCTGGACCCCCATCAAGATGGGCTCTCCCTTCATTTGCCTTGAGCCCTGGAACGGTCTCCCCGGCGGTACAAACGAAACAAGCGAATTCTCAAGCAAGAAGTACGTTAAGACTCTCGCTCCCGGCGAAAGCTTCACAACCGCGTATAAGGCATCCATTATCTGATGAATCTTTGTAATCTTTCCACTGTCCGCGAGCTGCTGGATCGCTACGAGCTTGCTCCCCGTAAGGGCTTCGGACAGAACTTTCTCATAAATCCCGACGTGCCCGCCCGCATCGCAGGCTCCTCAGCCATGGGCTTTGACTGCGGCTGGGGCGGCGCCGAAACGGGTGCCCCCGATGGGGTCTGCGCTCTTGAGATCGGCCCCGGCATCGGTGCAATGACCAGAGAGCTTTCAAGCCTTTTTCATAAGGTCCTGGCAGTCGAAATAGATCGCGGACTTATTCCGCTGCTTGCCGAGACACTTGGCGATTGCCATAATACCACCGTTATCAACGAGGACTTTATGTCCCTCTCCCTGAAAGAGCTTCTCAAGGAGCATTTCGGTGAAAGCCCCGTCCGTATCTGCGCAAATCTTCCATATTATATTACCTCCCCCATACTTATGTCCGTGCTTGAGGCATATAAGCCTTCAGAGACACCTCAGGTACAGTCCATTACCGTTCTTATACAGAACGAGGTGGCAGACAGACTCTGCGCCGAGGCGGGAAGCGACGAATACGGCTCCATAACAGCATCCGTCAACCTTTGCGGTACTGCCCGCAAGCTCTTCACCGTGCCTGCAGGATGCTTTTACCCTGCCCCCAAGGTAACCAGCGCAGTGGTGCAGATCACTCTTTACAAAAACGGTGTGAGGGACGCTTTTGAGGGACTTCCCGAGGATAACGACGAGCTTGACCGGCTCATCGGTTTGGCAAAACGACTTATTGCTGCCGCCTTTGCCCAAAGAAGAAAAACTCTCACCAATGCCCTTTCCTCAGTTTGCGAAAAATCAAAAACGGAAGAGGCTCTCACCGCAATGGGGCTGAGAACGGATATCCGCGGAGAAAAGCTCTCCGCCGCCGATTTCGTTACCCTTGCAAAGCATATCAGGGGGCTTGCATAATGAATACAAGATTTAACCTCTATTCCCGCTCCGAGGAGGAGAAATCACGGGATATGGTCATGTACGAAACGAAGGCACAGGCACAAGAGCTTTGCAGTCTTTTCGAAAAGAAGAAAAAAACTGTCAATATCGTCACTGCTGCTGCGGCTGTTCTGTTTTTGGCTGTGGGATACCCCTTGTTCTTCAATGCATACGACAAAGAGAACGTTCTCGGTATGCTTATTTGGGCAGGCGCTGTCATTGTGCTGACCTTCCTTGCGAGACTTGCAGCAGGCGGCATTCTCTGCCGCTCACCTATGAGATATTTCAAGTGGAGCTCTCTATGCGCTTCCTGGAGGCTTGCACGCGGCGAAATGCACGAGCTTGAAGCAAAATTTGCAGAGCAGACCGTTTTCGAGCCCGACCTGAAAAAGGCAGAGAAAAAGCTTATGGCGGCAAGCGAAAGGCTCATCTCATTTGCAAAAGAAAACAGCATTTCTTAAAAATAAGGAGGCCTTATGAAATTAGTTCTCCTCTGCGCTCTGGGAGTGGGCGGAGCTACAGTCTTCGGCTCTCTCCTCGGATTTGTATTTAAAAAAATCTCTCATCGCTTTTCCGATATCGTCCTTTCCTTTGCAGCAGGAGTGATGCTGTCAGCCGCCGTGCTTGGACTTATCCTCCCCTCTTTGGAATACGGTGGCAAGTACGGTATCATAACCACCGTGGCAGGAATATTTGTGGGTGCAATATGCCTATCACTGATAGATAAGCTGGTACCTCACCTGCATAAGCTGATGGGTACAGACATTGAGGCTCACACAAGCACTGCGCTTTCAAAGGTACTGCTTTTCGTTCTTGCCATCGCAATACACAACCTGCCCGAGGGTATTGCAGCGGGAGTTGGCTTCGGCTCGGGAGACACCTCAGGCGCACTGCTCATTGCAGGCGGTATCGCCCTCCAGAATATTCCTGAGGGTATGGTCATTATAGGTCCCATGCTGGCTGCCGGCGTTTCTGCAAAAAAGACCTTCATTTGTGCCCTTATTACAGGACTTGTTGAGGTTGTTGGCACATTTATCGGATATTTTGCCGTTGCGGCGTCAACCGCAATACTCCCCTTTGCTCTCGCCTTTGCGGGAGGAACTATGCTTTACGTCATAAGCGATGAAATGATCCCCGAGACCCACGCCCACGGAAGCGAGCGAGGCGCAACCTATGCTCTCCTTGCAGGCTTTTCCGTTATGCTCGTTTTTGACGTGCTTCTCGGCTGATAAATCAAAAGCAACACCTCCGCTTAAAAGCGGAGGTGTTGCTTTTGATTTATTCCTCTTGCATTAAGCTGAAATCCTCCTTGCCCACACCGCAATAGGGGCAAAGAAAATCATCGGGCAGATCCTCAAACCTTGTTTTGGGATCAATGCCCCCTTCCGGATAACCCTTTTCCTCATCGTAGACCCAGGAGCAGGCCTCGCATACGTATTTTTTCATATCTGACCATTCCTTTCTTTTGTCTATGGCTTATTATCGTCCCAAAATATAAATTATATTCAAGCACTTTCATTGACCGAAGGAAAATTGTATGATAAAATAAATATATAATAATGTAATCTCTGTTTGGAAACAGTAGTATTATAACTTTTCCTGAAAGGATATTTTCTATGAAGCTTGCTTTTTTCGATACAAAAAACTATGATAAGCCCTCTTTTCTCAAATATGCAGATAAGCGAGGCATAGAGATCAAATTCTTTGAAACAAAGCTCTCGGAGGATACCGCCTCTCTCGCCCGCGGATTTGACGGTGTTTGCGTTTTCGTTAATGATACTGTTTCCGCACCTGTTATAGACCTCCTGATCGAAGATGGCTGCAAATTTATCGCCCTCAGATGCGCAGGCTACAACAACGTGGATCTCAAACATCTTGCAGGCAGGCTCCCCGTTTTTAACGTGCCTGCATACTCCCCCCACTCCGTTGCAGAGCATGCTATGGCTATGCTCCTCACCTCAGTAAGACGCATACACAAGGCATATATCCGTACCCGTGACTTCAATTTCAGCCTCAAGGGAATGACAGGCTTTGACCTCCACTCAAAGACCGTGGGCGTTGTTGGCACGGGCAAGATAGGCCGCTGCTTTATCGATATCTGCCGCGGCTTCGGTATGAGGATACTGGCCTTCGATAAATACCCTGCAGAGATCCCCGACGTGACTTACGTTGACCGAGAGACGATCTTCAGAGAGTGCGATATCATATCCCTCCATTGCCCCCTCACCGACGACACCTACCATATGATAGACGAGGAGGCTATCGCCAAAATGAAGAAAAACGCCATCGTTATAAACACCTCCAGAGGCGCTCTTATCGACTCTCCCGCCCTTCTTTCAGCTATCAAGGAGAGAAGGCTCGGCGGTGCCTGCCTTGACGTTTACGAGGATGAGAACGAGCTTTTCTTCGAGGATTTTTCGAACCACATCGTTTCCGACGACACCCTTGCAAGGCTTATTTCCATGCCCAACGTGATTGTCACCTCCCATCAGGCATTTCTTACCGAAGAGGCCCTGGACAATATTGCAGAAACCACCGTGGAGAACATCTATGCCTTTTTGACAGAGGGCAAAAAAAACAACAACGTTACACCGTAAAGGAGTAGACCTATGCTCAAGATCCTGATAGTTGAGGATGACCGTGAGCTTCGCCGCCTCTTCTCTCACGTGCTGATCAAAAACGGCTATACCGTGAGAGAGGTGGGAAACGGAAAGGAAGCCCTTGCCGCTCTTGAAAGCGACTACGTGGACCTTATAATATCCGATATAATGATGCCCGTTATGGACGGATATGAATTTGTGCGCCGCCTTCGCGACGGCGGCAGCAACATCCCGGTCCTTATGATAACCGCCAAGGAGGCCTTTGACGATATGCGTCTCGGCTTTATATCGGGAACGGACGACTATATGGTAAAGCCCATCAACGTCAACGAAATGGTCCTTCGTGTTGGCGCTCTGCTCCGCCGTGCTCAAATGATAAACGAGCGCAGGCAGACCATTGGAGATACGGTGCTTGAGTGCGATTCCTTCACTGTGGTAACGGGGGGCGAAAGCCATCCGTTACCACAAAAGGAGTTTATGCTCCTATACAAAATGGCGTCCTACCCCGGGAAGATATTCACAAGGCAGCAGCTTATGGACGAGGTCTGGGGCTATGACTCCGATTCCGATACCCACACGGTCGACGTACATATAGGCCGCCTTCGCGACCGCTTCCGCGACAACAGCGACTTTAAGATAGTCACCATCCGAGGTGTTGGCTACAAGGTGGTGAAGCTTTGAAAAATAAGGAACAGAAATCATTCAAAAGCCGTGAGCTGTTTGATAAGCTAAGGGCCACAAAGGTTGGCTGGTTCAACCTCAAAACAAGGCTCACTATGCTTGTGCTTGCCGAGGTACTGGTGTTCATCCTCATTGCCTTCGGCCTGTCAAGGCTGATAGTTATGGTGTTCCCCTCCTTTTCAAAGGTCCCCCTCTTCGCCCAGATAGCGGTGCTTTCCCTCATCGCCATCGGCGTTGCCACCCGTCTTTTCTCGCGGCTTTTCTTCGACCCCATAAAAAAGCTGAGAGAGGCAATGCAAAGAGTTGCCGACGGAGACCTGACGGTGCGCCTTGATACAGACAGCTCCTCAAAGGAGATACAAGAGGTAAACGCAGGCTTCAACCTGATGATGGAGGAGCTTAATGCCACGGAAATATTGCAGACAGACTTTGTTTCCAATGTTTCCCACGAGTTCAAAACTCCCATAAACGCCATCGAGGGCTACACAACCCTGCTCCAATCCTGTGACAGTTTAAGCTGCGAGGAGCAGGAATATGTTGAAAAGATCCTTTTCAACACAAAAAGGCTATCAACTCTTGTGGGCAACATCCTTCTCCTTTCAAAAATAGAAAACCAATCTATCAGCTCCCCGAAAACAACCTTCCGCCTTGACGAGCAGATAAGACAGTCCGTGGTTGCCCTGGAGCCATCCTGGGGCAATAAGGATATAGAGTTTGAAGCTGACCTTGAGGATATTGAGTATACGGGCAGTGAAAGCCTGTTGCATCACGTCTGGGACAATGTTATCGGCAATGCGATAAAGTTCAGCCCCAAAGGCGGAGAAATAAGCATCCGTCTATACAGAGAAAAAGAAAGCATAGTCTTCATCGCAGAGGATTCGGGCCCCGGTCTGTCAGAAAAGTCCGAAAAGCACCTCTTTGATAAATTTTATCAGGGCGATACCTCCCACAAATCGGAGGGCAACGGACTTGGCCTTGCCCTCGTAAAGAGGATACTCGCCATCTGCGGCGGTGATATCTGCGGAGAAAACAGGCCTGAGGGCGGATGCCGCTTTACCGTGAAGCTTTACGAAAATGGCCGTAAAAACTGACGAGGGGGTCGTATTATATGAAAAAACTCAAGAGCTATTTGATAATGAATCTGGGTATAGTACTCCTTGCCACAGGCGTTTACTTTTTTAAGATACCAAACGGATTCTCAACAGGAGGAGTCACAGGTATCGGTACAATACTCGGCGCCGTGACCCCCATTTCCCCGGCCGCCTGGATATGGATACTTAACATAGGTCTTCTTTTGGTGGGATTTATCATTTTCGGAAAGGGCACCAGCCTGAAGACCGTATACTGTAGCCTGATGTACTCCACCCTGATCTATGTTTTTGAAAAATTTCTGCCTCTTGCCGAGCCCCTTTCCAAAAGCCCGCTCCTTGAGCTTGTATATGCAATGCTCCTCACCGCCATCGGCTCTGCTATGATGTTCAATGTGGGAGCCTCATCGGGAGGCACGGACATAGTTGCCCTAATCCTGAAAAAATTCCTGAAAATGGATGTTGGCAAGTGCCTCCTATTCTCAGATTTCATAGTGGCCTCCGGCGCATTCTTCATTTTCGGCATCGAAACCGGGCTTTATTCCCTCCTCGGCCTATTTGCCAAGGCATTTATCGTTGACAGCGTTATAGAAGCTATCAATAGCTGTAAATATTTCCTCGTCATCACCGACAAGCCGGATGAGATCAATGAGTATATCCTGAAAAACCTCCACCGCGGAGCAACGGTACATAGCGCAGTAGGCGAATATACAGGCGGTGATAAGGTAATGATCCATACCGTCTGTAAAAGATCGGAGGCTGTTCGCCTTCGCGAAAAGGTAAAAGCCGTAGACCCACACGCCTTTATCATCATCACAACAAGCAGCGAGATAATCGGTAAAGGCTTCAGAAGTGTTTAAATCAAAACCACCGGTTCAACCGGTGGTTTTGATTTTTTTGCCGAGCATCACAAAAGTCCCATACGGCGCATTTCGTACAGAAGACGTGAGCGCTTATCGCTGTTCATATGGCAAAGCGGCAGGCGCATTTCATCGGTGCAGAGTCCAAGGGATGAAAGGGCAGTTTTGACGGGGATAGGGTTTACCTCTGAGAAGAGAGCCTCCGTCAACGGAAGGAGCTCAAGCTGCTTTTGGGCCGCCTCCGATACCCTTCCCTCCTCGCAAAGCCTGCAAAGCTCTACCATTTTCTCGGGCACCACGTTCGACACCACGGATATGACGCCTGAGGCACCGAGGGCATAAAAGGGAGCGCAAAGCTCATCGCATCCGCTGTACAGAGGGAAATCATCACGGTGCCTGGCAAGTATCCTTGCGGCGTATACCGCATTTGACGAAGCCTCCTTCACTCCCGCAAAATTTGTAATGCCCGACAGCCTTCCGTAGGTATCCATATCTATGGATAGTCCTGTTCTGGAGGGCACGTTATATGCAATAACGGGAATCGAAACGTGATCGCACACCGTTTTGAAGTGGAGGTACACACCCTCCCTGTTTGCCTTGTTATAGAATGGGGTCAGACACAGCACTCCGTCCGCTCCGTCTATTTCCGCCTCCCTTGCAAGTATCGACAGAGCCGCCGTTGAGGTGGAGCCGCACCCCGCAATGACCTTCGCCCTTCCCTTTACGGTCTCCACGGTATGGGCAATGACTCTTCTCTTTTCCTCGTGTCCCAGAGTGGATGCTTCTCCCGTCGTTCCGCAGGGAACAAGCGCGGAAACCCCTCCCGCAAGCTGTCTTTCAATAAGCCTCGTCAGGGCAGAGTAATCAACCGCCCCGCACTTCATCGGTGTTACCAACGCAGTAGCACATCCGTGAAACAGTATCTTATCCATCAATCTATCACTATCCTTTCATTTTCTTCAATACAGTATATTCAGTTGACCCAAAACTGTTGTATTATTTCCAAATATTTGTTATACTGAAAAAAAGATATTCGGAAAGGACGGAATATATGAAAGCTAAAGAAATAATGAGAGCGGTCATCGGACCCGAATGGGTAGATAATCATTCACATTGGACCGTGGACTGCCTGAAGACGGGTGACCCCGAGTGCGAGGTAACAAAGATCGCTACCTGCCTTACCGCCACTCCCGACGTGCTCCGTGCCGCAGGCGAGTGGGGAGCAGAGCTTCTTATAACACACGAGCCCACCTTCTACAATCACGTGGACGAATACAATGAGGAAAGTCCCCTTTCCAAAAAGAAGATGGAGCTTATAAAAAGTCTTGGCATCACCATCTACCGCTATCACGACTCCATGCATATGGCAGGCGTTGACCTTGTTAACCTTGATTTCATTCAGCGAATGGGCTGGGAAGGCGATTTTGACAACGACGTTTATTTCGTTTCAAATAAGCCTCTTGAGATTCGTGATATCGTTGACGGCATCAAGGCAAACCTTGGCCTCAAGCACCCCAGGATAGTGGGAAAAACTGAGGGCTCCGTTACAAAGATCAAGCTGAATCTCGGCCACCGCGGCGGCGACTCCTACAGAAAATTTGCTGAGGAGGAAGACTTTGAGGTGGTTATCGGCGGCGAGCTTTGCGAGTGGGCAGACGGCGAGCCCATCCGCGATGCGGCTCAGTTCGGTGCGCAGAAGACCCTTCTCCTTCTCGGCCACGCAGGCAGTGAAAAATCCTCTATGGCGGCACTTGCCCGAGACATCAACAACAGGTTCGACGGCGCTGAAGCAAGATACTTCGAGTGCGGCGAGCTTTATACCTATTGATAAAAAAACTCCGCATCTGCGGAGTTTCAGACTGTCGAAAAGGCTCAGAACAAAATCCGCGACAAAAGACAAATCAAGAAAATAAATTTTTAAGATAAAAAAGTTAGAAATCCGCCGATTTTTCGGCGGATTTCGATATTAAATGCGGATTTTTAGCCGCGATTGAGGTCTCTGACGTACCTTTGTACGCCGACGATACCTCAATCACGACTTCTGCATCCTTCTCGACAGCCCGAGTTCAGCTTGTCGATATGTTTATCGACAAGCTGAAAAGAAAACTCCGCAGATGCGGAGTTTTCTTTTCTTTTCTGCATTTTGCCGTTAACCGTTCATTTTGATCACGCAGACAGTTATATCATCCTCACGTCCCGTTTGCCTTGCAGCCTCCCGTGCTATGGCTCTTGCAAAGTCACGAGGGTCGGCCCTCTCTGCTCCCTCATCGGACAAAACATCATATATCCATGGGCTGTCCTCAGGAGATGAGCAAACTCCGT
>JAFXFQ010000140.1 GCA_017520365.1 Clostridia bacterium | reverse complement strand
GGCCCTTTACATATACTTCAACTGTCTTCATGCCATGCTCCATAGCGATCTTAGCTGCAGTCTCTGCTGCTGTCTGAGCCGCGAAGGGAGTAGACTTTCTTGAGCCCTTAAAGCCCATTTCACCTGCAGATGCCCAGGAAATTGTATTTCCGTTTGTATCTGTGATGGTTACGATTGTGTTATTGAAGCTGGAGCGGATATGTGCTGCTCCGCTTTCGACGTTTTTACGGTCGCGGCGCTTCTTAACGGATTTCTTTGCTACGTTAGCCATTTATCTGCTCACTCCTTTACTTCTTCTTATTAGCGATGGTCTTTGCGGGACCCTTTCTTGTTCTTGCATTGGTCTTTGTGCGCTGTCCGCGTACGGGAAGACCCTTTCTATGTCTGATTCCGCGATAGCAATTGATCTCAACAAGACGCTTGATGTTGAGGGCTACTTCTCTACGAAGCTCACCTTCTACAGAGTAGTTGTTTTCGATCTCGTCACGAAGCTTTGCGATCTCATCATCTGTAAGATCCTTCGCACGCTTATCGGGATCGATGCCGGTCTTTGCAAGAATGTCCTTGGAGGACTTGAGACCGATACCGTAAATATAGGTAAGAGCGATTTCTACGCGCTTCTGATTCGGGATATCAACACCTGATATACGAGCCATTGCTTAATTCACCTCTTTCGGGTATTTTAAATAATTCCGAGGGCTTTAATTTAGCCCTGTCTCTGCTTGTGCTTGGGGTTATCGCAGATGACCATTACGTGGCCGTGTCTCTTGATGACCTTGCACTTTTCGCAGATCTTCTTAACGGAAGGCTTTACTTTCACAGTAATAACCACCTTTCACTTTTATTTCTGTACTATTACTTAGTACGCCATGTGATTCTGCCCTTTGTAGGATCGTAGATGGAAACCTCTACTGTAACCTTATCGCCGGGAAGGATCTTGATATAATTCATTCTGAGCTTGCCTGAGATATGAGCGGTAATGATCATATCATTGGGAAGCTTTACCTTGAAGGTCGCGTTGGGCAGTGCCTCAACAACGGTACCCTCAAACTCGATTACGTCATCCTTAGGCATAGATGCTTATTTCCTTTCTTATCATTTGCCGTTTGGCAAATGGTAGGCTGTGCATATGCTTTCAGCCTGACTTGATACCTGAATTTTCACTTGGTTTTCAACCGATCTTTTCCTTTTCAGCCTTTTCAAATCCTTTTATAAAGCTGTAAAGCTCTTCGTCTGTCCCTAAAGAAAATGAGGTTTCTTCGGCTTCTGCGGCGGCTAAAACCGCAAGATGCCTGAGATTTTTCTTTTTTGGAGCAGACAAAGAATGGAGCATTCCGTCAGCCACGAGCACACGACCCGTGCTGTCGTTGCATACACCCACTATAACGAACACTCTTTTTCTGTCTCTTCCGCTGATGGAGCGGACGACGCTACCGATGCAGCCTTCCATCAATCCACCTTGGTGAGAAGGATGGGACCGTTTTCGGTGATAGCAACCGTGTGCTCGTAATGAGAGGAGAGCTTACCGTCTGCGGTAAGGACTGTCCAGCCGTCAGAAAGCTCTCTGACTGCGCTGACTCCTTCATTTACCATAGGCTCGATAGCGAATACCATACCCTCGGTTATGCGTTGACCTCTGCCGGGTGTTCCGTAATTGGGAACGCTGGGGTCCTCGTGAAGCTCACGCCCTACGCCGTGACCGACGTACTTTTTGACTACAGAGTAGCCAAACTTTGAAACGTGACCGTCAACTGCGCTTCCGATATCGCCCACGCGGGCGCCGGGATTTTCAAGGACCTTAATGGCCTCAAAAAAGCTTTCGCGGGTTACGTCGATGAGTCGCTGTGCCTCATCAGATATCTTGCCTACCGCAAAGGTTCTCGCAGAGTCGCCGTGGAAGCCGCCAATATAGGCGCCGACGTCGATCTTTACGATATCACCTTCATGGAGTATTCTTTTAGGGGAAGGTATGCCGTGAATAACTTCATCGTTTACGCTTATGCAAGCGCTTGCAGGGAATCCGCCGTATCCGAGAAAGGAGGGCTTTGCACCGCACTTTTCTATGTGGTTACGAATGATCTTATCAAGGCTTTGAGTGGAAATGCCCTCGCGGACTGCCTCACCTGCGAGAAGCAATGCTTCTCCGGTGATGCGTCCTGCGATCTGCATTTTCTTGATTTGTTCAGGGTTTTTAAGGTAGATCATGTTGATTAAATTCTCCTCAGCCCTCGAGCGCCTTCTGCGTGAGTGCTGTGGTATCTTCGAGCTCTTCCTGACCTTCGACGATCTTGAGGAGACCCTTCTGTGCATAGAAGTCCTTAAGAGGCTCTGTCATCTCGTGGTATGTCTCAAGTCTCTGTGCTACTACTGCGGGGTCGTCATCACTGCGGATGGTGAGCTCCGCGCCGCAGGGGCACTTATCGCCGTTGGGGGAAGGTTTGTACTCCGTATGGAATGTGGCACCGCACTTTTTGCAAACGCGTCTGCCGCCCATTCTTTTGAGAATTCTCTCATCGGGTACTTCAATGCTTATTACGTCGGTGATTTCAACACCCATCTTGTCCAGGGCTGCTGCCTGAGGAACTGTACGGGGGAAACCATCGAGGATGAAGCCGTTTTCACAGTCGGACTGAGCGAGGCGGTCCTTGAT
This sequence comes from Clostridia bacterium, assembly GCA_017520365.1. Taxonomy (GTDB): domain Bacteria; phylum Bacillota; class Clostridia; order Oscillospirales; family CAG-272; genus Avispirillum. The sequence goes on along the minus strand of JAFXFQ010000140.1, from coordinate 2,766 downwards.
GATGCCAATTACTACCTCATCGGGAACGAGCGCGCCGGACTCAATGTAGCTCTTTGCGCTGAGGCCCATCTCTGTACCGTTCTGAATTGCCTCTCTGATGATAGCTCCGGTAGAGATCGCAGGAATTGCGTACTTTTCGGAGATGATCTCCGCCTGAGTGCCCTTGCCTGCGCCGGGTGCGCCCAAAAGTATAAGCTTAATAATTCTTGCCATACCTCTTTACCTCGTTTCTATTATTCAAGGAAGCCCTTGTAGTGACGCATTGTCATCTGACCCTCGATCTCCTTAGCTGTCTCAATGATAACACCAACAACGATGATGATGGAGGAACCACCAAAGGAGAGAGCGCTCATAAGGTTAGGAATACCGGAAATAAGGCTCACAATGATGTTGATGAACATGGGGATAACTGCGACGATCGCGAGGAAGATCGCGCCGAGAAGTGTGATTCTGTTAAGAACCTTTGTGATGTAATCGGATGTAGGCTTACCGGGACGGATACCGGGGATGGAGCCGCCGTTTCTCTTAAGGTTGTTGGATACCTCTACAGGGTTGAAGGAAACCAGGATGTAGAAGTATGCAAAAGCAACGATGAGAACGAGGGTAAGCACTGCATAGAGCCAGCCGTCTGTTGCAAACAGATCGAAGAAGCCCTTCCAGAACTTATTCTTGTTGGGGAAGAACATACCGATAGTTGCGGGAAGGCTGACGATGGAGCTTGCAAAGATAAGGGGCATAACGCCGGTGTTGTTAAGCTTGATGGGGAGAGTGGAGTTCTGACCGCCATACATCTTTCTGCCAACAACCTTCTTTGCATACTGGATAGGAATTCTGCGCTCGGAATCGTTGATGAACACGATGAAGATAAGCATTGCAACGCCGAGGATAACAGATCCTGCTGCGATTGCGATACCACCCCAAAGAGGAAGGCCTGTAACCTTGCCTGTGCAAAGGCTGATAAGCTGACCTACGATTGCGGGACCGCGAGAAATAATGTTGATGAAGAGGATGAGGGAGATACCGTTACCGATACCGTTCTCGTTGATCTTCTCAGCAAGCCACATTACGAGAGAAGAACCAGCGCAGTAGCAAGCGATGATTACAACTGCAACGAACGCCTTAGGAAGACCGCTTGTTACGATGTAGCTTGCGCCCTGACCTGCACCGTTATCAAGCATAAAGTAATAACCTATTGCTGTGAGAAGTGCAAGACCAACTGTTACAACTCTTGTGATCTGGTTCATCTTCTTCTTGCCCTCCTCGCCTTCCTTGGAGAGTCTCTCAAGGGCGGGGATTGCAACTGCGAGAAGCTGAATTACGATGGATGCTGTGATATAGGGTGATACACCGAGTGCAAACAGAGTTGCCTGAGCGAATGCACCACCGGAGAGAATGTTGAGATACTCAAAGATGGAGCCGGCTGTTGCCTGGTTCATCTGAGTAGCAAGATCGGGGGTGAGAAAGGGTACAGGAATCTGAGCACCGATTCTGTACAGAAGAAGGATGAAGAGAGAGAAGAGGATCTTCTTTCTGAGGTCGTCCACCTTCCAAGCGTTTCTTATTGTCTGGAACACTTTACTTCACCTCGGCCTTTCCACCGGCCGCCTCAATCTTTTCCTTTGCTGTCTGTGAAAAGATAGCCGCTTCTACGGTGAGATTCTTAGTAAGTTCGCCGTTGCCGAGTACCTTAAGGCCGTCAAGAGCCTTGTTGATGATTCCCTTATTGAGAAGTGCCTCGAGTGTTACTGTCTCACCGGACTCAAACTTTGCGTTGAGTGTACCTACGTTAACGATTGCATAGTGTGTTGCAAATCTGTTCTTAAAGCCTCTCTTGGGAAGCTTTCTATAGAGAGGGAGCTGTCCGCCTTCGAATCCGAGACGAACGCCGCCGCCGGAGCGAGCATTCTGGCCCTTGTGACCCTTGCCGGCTGTCTTGCCGTTGCCGCTTCCGGGACCTCTACCTTTACGATAGGAAGCCTTTGTGCTGCCCATAGCAGGTGAAAGTTCATGGAGCTTCATGGTTTTTTCCTCCTTACGTTGAAATAATTTTGTGTGCACTTTTGTGCAATTCAGTGTGGGGAGTGGTTTACGCCTTCTCCACGGAAACGAGGTGTGCGAGCACCTTTACCTTGCCGTTCAGCACTGCGCCTTCTTCGTGAAGCACGCTATCTCCGATCTTCTTGAGACCGAGGGATGCTGCGGTTGCCTTCTGATTGGGCTTTGCGCCGATAAGGCTCTTTGTAAGAGTTACTTTTGTCATTGTCAGTCTCCTCCTTAGCCCTTGATAACCTGCTCAACGCTGATGCCGCGGATCTTAGCAACCTGCTCAGCTGTTCTGAGGCTCTTAAGGCCCTCGAATGTAGCCTTAATTACGTTTGTGGGGTTGTTGGAACGGAGGCTCTTAACACGAATGTTCTTTACACCTGCAAGCTCAACTACCGCACGGACAGTCTTACCTGCGATGATACCTGTACCGGGAGCAGCGGGCTTGAGAAGAACTCTGCCTGCGCCGTACTCACCGAGAACCTCGTGAGGAATGGTACCGTCTTTGAGAGATACCTCGATCATATTCTTCTTTGCATCTTCGATGCCCTTGCGGATCGCTTCGGAACCTCAGCTGCCTTACCAACGCCGTAACCGATATGACCTGCACCGTCGCCTACCACAACCAATGCGGAGAAACGTGCGATACGGCCGCCTTTTACGGTTTTAGAAACTCTCTTAGTATCAATGATGGTTTCTTTAAGTTCGAGTTTGCTGTAATCT
>JAFXFQ010000139.1 GCA_017520365.1 Clostridia bacterium | reverse complement strand
TCGGGAATGGACTTCTCGATATATTTCTGATAATCCTGAGTGCAGAATACGCTGCCTGCTTTAACGAGCATAGCACCGCCCTTGCCTGCGGGGATCTTATACTCGATAGTCTGTCCGCCCTCGTAAACGTCGCCTGTGAAGTAGTCTACCCACTTGCCCTCGGGAAGTGTTACCTTCATATCGAATACTGCAACGAGGAAGCTGTCACCGAACATATACTGGTTTGTGATATAGTCGTATTCAGCCTTATCGGGCCACATGAGAGAGAGTGCACGAGTCATAGGAAGAGCGGTCTCGTTTGCCTTGTGAGCCATAGAGTAGATGTAGGGGAAGAGGCTGTTTCTCATGTGAGAGTACTCGCGGATCGCTGTGCTGAGCTCGTCTCTGAGGAACCAAGGCTGATTCCAGGTTCTCCACGCAAGCTGCTGTGTCCAGGGAGTGAGGAAGCCGTAGTGGATACCCTCAAGGCTTGTTGCCTCCATATCACAGGTTGCGTTGGAGTGGCCGGAGAGACCGAAGTTAAGCATTGCAACAACGGTATCGTATCCGCCGCCTGTATCACCCGCCCAGGAGGAAGCGTAGCGCTGAGTACCGGCATAAACGCAAGGTGTATAAACGACTGCACGTCTGCCTGTATGGTCGGAGAAGCCCTCCTGCATCTGCTTAACGTAAATAACGGGATATACGTTATGCACCTCATCATCGAAGTACTTGCCTGCCCAGAGTCTGTCGGGATGGTCGTTTACCTGGAAAGCGCCGTCAAGCTTGAAAGAGGATGCGCCGTTATCGCAGAACTTCTTAAGATGCTCGAACCAAGGCTCGTCCTTCTTTGTGAGGCCGTCCATATACATGGGGCAAGCAAAGTGGGGATCAAGGATGGATGCGCCCTCGTAGGTATACTCCTTACCGAATTCCTTGGCTCTCTCACCGCACTGACGCTCTTCTTCCCAGAGGAGGTCGTAGTTCTGGCAGAGCCAGAGCGAGAGCTTAAAGCCCATCTCACGGAGGGCATAGAAGAAGGTCTCGGGACCGGACTGGTTTTCGGGAAGCCATCCGGGGATATAGAAGCGCTCTTCATCCCACTTCTTGTCGATAGATGTGTCGTAGTGCTTTGTCATCCACTGGGGCTCAAGGCCTACCATATCGCAGGAGATGTCCTCGCGGCGGAAGTTAAGGCAATCGTAAAGCATCTCGCGGGCGTTTGTCTGCTCATTGAGAACGAAGGTATAGCCGTATGCGAACTTAGGCATCATAATAGGCTTACCTGCAACGCGGCCGTGGAGCTCAAGGATATCTGCAAGCTTGCCGGACTCCGGAGCAAAGATATAGAAGTCCACGATACCCTTATGGGCTGAAATGGAAATAAGGTTCTTATCAGCCGCACCAATGTCGAAAACGGATGCATATGTGCAGTTGAGGAGCACACCCCAGCCGTTGGAGGACATGATATAGGGGATGGGACCGTAGGACGCAATATTTCTGATGTCGATACGGGAAACTGTTCCGCGGCGTGCGATGTGGTCACGGGACTCATCACCAAGACCGAAGATACGCTCGCTGTCATCGAGAGAAATACCGAGAGTAAAGCCCTTATTCTTATAAGCCTTGCCCTCAAAGCCGTCGTAGGTGAACTTTACGGGAGATTTTGTGCCGTTCAGGACAACTGCTTCGCCGTCAACTGTGAGAGAGAATGCGCCGCAGGAAAGGGTATTTCCGTCAAAGGCAGCGCAGGGGCACTCACCGCTTTCGCGAAGAATGTTGTACTTGGAGAGGAGAGATTCGGGATACTCGCCGTTTGCGGAAATACGCACGCGGAAAATACCTGCTTCGATAGCGCGAAGTTCGATCTCCGCATTTGCTGTTTTGATATTATACATTACGGTAAACGCGGCATGAGCCGCCCTCCTTAAAAATATACGTATGTGATTTTTGAAAAAACTTCAAAAAGAGGTTGATCCTTATTAAAGTTTTCCTAAACCTTTTCCAAAAGGTTGCACCGACAAAGGGGTTCCCCGAAAGTGAGCTTGCGAGCTTTGGGGATTCCCGTCATGGGCGCGGAATCCTTGTCGCCACCGCAGTGGCGAAATGCCTTTCGCCGTCAGGGATTCCAAAGGGAGCTTTGGTCGCCTTTGCAGAGGCGAAATTCCCTTTTCACTCAGCCATTGCCTTTCTGATGGCGACGGAGAGCTGATCTGCGCAAGATGTCTGCTTGAAGCCGCAGGTGTTGCCTTCGAGAAGCTTTGCAATATCTGAGGCATTCTTACCCTCAACCAGCTTTGCTATGGCCTTCAGGTTGCCGTTGCAGCCGCCTCTGAATGCAACATTTTTGATAATGCCCTCTTCAAGCACGAAGGATATCTCAGAGGCACATACGCCTCTGGTTCTGTACTTATATTCCATATTTACTGCACCGCCGTTTCTGCTGTTGTATCCTCGGGAGCTTCTGTGGGAACAGATGCGGGAGTTCTGAGCTTTACATACAAGTCGTCTCCGCTGATAACGAGAGAGGATATCTTGATCTCCTCCTCTTCTCCCTCTTCTTCCCCTTCCTCACTGTCCTCGGTCTCCTCCTCGGGCGCAGGTGCGTTCTCATCCTTGGGAGGATAAACAAACTTATCGCCGCCGGACTCACCGTCTATATACTCGCCGTCTACATAGATGACCTTTTTGGATGTGACATCTATGGTATACTGCTCATACATGGGAACGAACCGGAAATCAGTCTCGCCGTTTGATATCTCAAGAGTGCATTCGTTCACGGTGAAGCTGTCAGCCTCAGTAAAGAACTTTGCGTGCTTCGCCATGACGGAAACAATGTCGGCACGGACCTCCTTGAAGTTGATATCTGTGGAAAGCTCGCCGGAAGCGTTAATGCTGATAGTTGACTCGGTTGACACCTTACTGAACTGCACGCCTCCGCTCTGAATAGTAACGTGATAATCGGAGAGAGACTCCATATTTTCAACAGTGACCTTACCGCGCAAAAGCTTGATATCAAAGGCCTTGACATTCTCATCCTTTGCGATGTATATGTTAACTGTTTTCTGCTTATCCGCAGGAACGGGGCGGAGAAGGAATCGCAGGCCCTTGAAGGATATGCCGTTTTCAAAAATGCCCGTAACACCGCTTCCCTGAGTAGGCTCCTTGAAGGATACCACCGAATTGTTCGCGGAATAGCTACTGTTGTTCTCATTGAAATTGATTATCTCCATATAGGAGCTTTCGCTTTTACCGTATATGTTGACGTTTGCATCGCCAACGTTGATCTTTACCTTATCAACGCTTTCCTCTTCACCGCCGAAGGTGTATGTATAAACACGGTCCTCGCCGATCTTTGCAGCGTAGATCTGCTCACCTGTAGCGGATGCGGTCCTTGTGCCCATATAACAAATGACCACACCGATGACCACTATAATAAGCGATATTACAAGAAATACCTTTGATCTGTTTTTCATATTCCGGCACACCTCTCTTTAAAACGGCGCAGCATAGGACCAACCTCTCTGAGGCAATGTCCCTCAAAGGCGATGAGCTGCTTTAAGATATATGGCATTGCCACCACCGCAAGATTGTAGGTAAGTATGCTGAGAAACATTGCCGCACCGCCGCAGGCAATTCCGAGACCTATCTCGTACATACCGATACCCGGACTGCCCGATATTACCTCAATTGCACCGTAGATAACGCCTACAAGAGTTGCTCCGCAGCCGAGGACAGTCTCGCCGCACAAAAGAATGACTGATGCAACGATAAAGGCGCACACGGTAACGATTCCCAGTGCAAAAATGCCAAGAACTAAAATTGCTATAAGAAGAGCGGGAATAAATGCTCCGATGCAAACACCGATAAACACAGCCTTTCCCTTTCCCGAAAGGGTCACCTTTGTCGGCTCATCCGGCAGAGTGCCGTCATCATCAAGGTATATCTCCTGCTCGTTCTGCTTCGGCGCCGGTGCGGGAGAGGGTGCAGGCGCAGGCGCCGGTGTGGGAGTACGTGCCGGCTCTGCGGCAATGGCAATATCACCGGTT
>JAFXFQ010000138.1 GCA_017520365.1 Clostridia bacterium | reverse complement strand
CCTCAGACTCATCAAGCTTTTCAAGCTTTCCTGCCTTCTTGAGATAACGTACTGCAAGCGTTGCGATATCCATAAGGCATACGGGCTTTGTTCTGCCAAGCTCCTTACGGGTCTCAACGTACTCCACGTAAGCCTTCTGGATAAGAGCATCCTCGAAGGTGACGTTATCAATGGTTGTAAGGAATGTTGTGTGGCGGCAGTGGTCAGACCAGTATGTATCGATCATACGGATCTCGGTGATGGTGGGATCACGCTTTTCTGTGAGGAAATACTCCTGGCAGAAGGTGATATCGTCGATATCCATTGCGAGACCGTAGGACTTGATGAAATCTGCGAGACCTTCGCGGTCAAGCTTTGTAAATCCGTCGAGAGTAGCTACCTCTGTAGGGATCTCGTACTCGATTGCAAGAGTTTCGGGCTTTTCAAGGGCCGCCTCTCTTGCCTCAACGGGGTTGATAACGTACTTTTTGATCTCCGTGATGTCCTTATCTTCAAGGTTGCCGTAAAGAGCATATACCTTTGCGCTTCTGATAAGGGGACGCTCGCCCTGGGAGATGATCTGGATGCATTGAGCCGCAGAATCTGCTCTCTGGTCAAACTGGCCGGGGAGGAACTCTACAGCGAACACGTATGCACCGCAAAGGCAGGGCTCTTCGCTTACAATATCGAGCTGAGGCTCGGAGAATACAGTCTTTTTTGCGTATTCAAAGAGGTCTTTATCGATATTTTCCGCGTCGTATCTGTTGATAACGCGAACGTCTGTCAGCGCTTCGATACCGAGAAGGGTACGAGCGTCGGAAAGGAGGGCCTTAGCCTCGTGAGCAAGCTCCTTTTTCTTTTCTACAAATACTCTGTATACCATACTTGGTTACCTCATTATCTTATGCCTTGAGCGCACGCTGACCGATATCGTGACGGTAGTATGCGTTATCAAAGCTGATTTTATCAACAAGTGCGTATGCGCCGTCAACGGCGTCCTTGAGAGTGTCGGCAATTTCAACGGCGCCGAGAACACGGCCGCCTGCGGTCACTACCTTACCGTCCTTGAGAGCGGCGCCTGCGATATATACCTTATCGGCAATTTCTGCGGGAACCTTGATCTCAAAGCCCTTCTCATAGGATTCGGGATAGCCCTTTGATGCCATAATGACACAGCAGGCACTCTTGTTTGCAAATTTAACCTCAGTTTCAGCGAGCTTTTCCTCTGTAACCGCCTTCATAACGGTGAGAAGATCGCTTTCAAGGAGGGGGAGAACTACCTGAGTTTCGGGGTCTCCGAAGCGGCAGTTATATTCGATGACCTTAGGGCCCTTTTCGGTGATCATGAGGCCGAAATAGAGGCATCCCTTAAAGGTTCTGCCCTCTGCATTCATTGCATTGACGGTGGGGAGGAAGATCTCCTTCATACATCTTTCTGCAATTTCAGCAGTGTAGTAGGGGTTGGGAGCGATGGTGCCCATACCGCCTGTGTTGAGACCGGTATCGCCGTCGCCTGCTCTTTTGTGGTCCATAGAGGAGATCATAGGAACAACGCATTTTCCGTCTGTGAAGGAAAGAACGGATACCTCGGGACCCTCGAGAAACTCCTCGATAACAACGGTCTTGCCGCTGGCACCGAACTTGCCGTCTGCCATCATCTCGCGGACGGCGGTGAGAGCCTCTTCTCTGGTAAAGCAGATGATAACGCCCTTACCGAGGGCAAGACCGTCTGCCTTGATAACTGTGGGGATAGGTGCTGTTTCAAGATACTCCAGAGCTGCGTCCATATCGGAGAATACCTCAAACTCCGCTGTGGGGATGCCGTATTTTTTCATAAGGTTCTTGGAGAATGCCTTACTGCCTTCTATTATAGCCGCATTTGCGCGGGGGCCGAAGCATGGGATGCCCTTTTCCTCAAGAGCGTCAACGCATCCGAGAACGAGGGGATCATCGGGAGCTACAACTGCGTAATCAACGCTGTGTTCTACGGCAAATCTTACTATACCGTCAATATCCGTGGCCTTAACGTCAACACAGGTTGCATCAGCGGCAATACCGCCGTTGCCGGGGAGGGCGAATATTTCGGTAACGTCTTTATTTTCTTTTATCTTTTTGATAATGGCGTGCTCTCTGCCTCCGCCGCCTACTACAAGGATCTTCAAAACTGGCGCACCTTCCTTATTTTAGAGTGATTTTTTTGGGGGGTTCTTATGCTTATAATGCACCCTCGGGGCTGACCCGTTTTTGCAAAAACGAGGCAGCCCCTCAGGAAATAGTTATTAGTGATGGAAAAGACGCATTCCTGTGAATGCCATAGCCATACCGTACTTGTCAGCGCAGGCGATGACCACGTCGTCACGGATGGATCCGCCGGGTTCTGCGATATACTTAACGCCGGACTTCTTAGCTCTTTCGATGTTGTCATCGAAGGGGAAGAAGGCATCGGAGCCGAGTGCTACGCCGTCAACGGTGTCGAGGTAAGCACGGATCTCCTCATCGGTGAGGGGAGCAGGCTGCTCTGTAAAGTACTTTTGCCAGTTGCCGTCAGCGCAAACGTCCTCTTCGTTACGGTTGATGTAGCCGTCGATAACGTTGTCACGGTCAGGTCTTCTGATGTCAGCCTTGAAGGGAAGACCCAGAACCTTATCGTGCTGGCGGAGGAACCATGTATCAGCCTTTGAGCCTGCGAGACGTGTGCAGTGAACTCTGGACTGCTGACCGGCACCGACGCCGATAGCCTGACCGTCAACCGCAAAGCAAACGGAGTTGGACTGTGTATACTTGAGGGTGATGAGGGCGATGATAAGATCGCGGACAGCAGACTCAGGCATATCCTTATTCTCGGTTACGATATTTGTGAGAAGCTCACGGTTGATCTCGAAGTTGTTTCTGCCCTGCTCAAAGGTGATGCCGTATACCTGCTTCTGCTCTACAGGTGCGGGAACGTAATCGGGGTCGATCTTCACGATGTTGTATGTTCCCTTTCTCTTGGACTTGAGGATCTCAAGTGCCTCAGGCTCATAGCCGGGAGCGATGATGCCGTCGGAAACCTCTCTCTGGATGAGCTTTGCGGTAGTTACGTCACAAACGTCGGAGAGGGCTACCCAGTCACCGAAGGATCACATTCTGTCTGCGCCTCTTGCTCTTGCATATGCGCAGGCAAGGGGAGATTCGTCAAGTCCCTCGATATCGTCAACGAAGCAAGCCTTCTTCAGCTTTTCGGGAAGGATAGTACCTACAGCCGCGCTTGTGGGGCTGACGTGCTTGAAGGAGGTTACTGCGGGGAGGCCTGTTGCCTCCTTGAGCTCCTTAACGAGCTGCCAGGAGTTGAATGCGTCGAGAAAGTTGATGTAGCCGGGGCGGCCGCAAAGGATCTCGATGGGAAGCTCGCTTCCGTCTGCCATAAAGATCTTGGAGGGCTTCTGGTTAGGGTTACAGCCGTATTTAAGTTCAAATTCTTTCATTGTTTCGTACCGTTCCTTATTATTCGTGCTTGTTGATGATGACCTGCTCTGTGTCGCGGGTCTCGAGGTCTGTATATCTTACGAAAAGGGAGATCTTATTGTTTTCATCAAGGCTTGTCCAGAGCATATCTGTGAATTCGTCGATGGTATCGGGAATGGATACTCTCTCGGGCTCGCCCTGGAAGGTGGGGATAACGGGGTTGCCGTCGCAAACGTAGGTGTGGATGAAGTGACCTACACCTGCGGTGGCGGGGTACTCGTAGAAGAATCTTGCGCACGCGTTGCCCTCAGGGTCTGCCGCCTTGAGGATGGACATTTTATAGGAGCCGTCTCTTGCCTGGAGGCTGGAGATGCGGGGTGTCCAGTTAGGCTTGTCGTCCTCGAACTGGCGGGTACGGAGAGCTGCCTCCCAGCTCTCGCCCTTTGCAAGGTACTCCCAGATAGTATCTGTCTGGTCGCCGTTTGTTACGATAAGGCCTTCGCCGATCTCGCGAACGGGATGGTAGATGATAAGGTGGGGATCGGACATAAGGCTGGGGTCGTGTGCCTCAGTTCTGATTCCGTCGGGTTCCTCACAGAAAACGCGGTTTCTGGAGTTTACACTGCGGCCCATAATGAAATAAGCCGCTACAGACTTCTTACCGTCGGCGGTAACACCGAGAACGATGCCGCGGCCGGGGTATGTATTACCGCAAAGGCGCTCTGCCATTGTTTTTGTTTCGTATACGTTCATTTGTATATCCTCAATATAAAAATTATTTGATGATGGATGCGCAGACCTTCTCGCAGGACTCGGGCAGAATTATCCACTCTGCCTCTTCCATTACTCTCCTTTGGAGAATTTCGGGGGTGTCGCCCTCTTCGATCGCAACTGCCTTTTGCATAATGATCTTTCCGCCGTCGGGGATCTCGTTTACGAAATGGACGGTGGCACCGGTGACCTTAACGCCGTAAGCGAGGGCCGCCTCGTGAACGCGGAGTCCGTAGAAGCCGGCACCGCAGAAGGAGGGGATGAGAGAGGGATGTACGTTGATTATTCTTTCGGGATAAGCACTTGTGAAGCTTTCGGAAAGGATGGACATAAAGCCTGCAAGAACGATAACGTCGATCTCGTTTTCCTTGAGAAGAGCCTTGATTGCCTCCTCAAAGCCGAGAGCGTCGCTGTAGCTCTTCTTGAGAACGACCGCCGTTTTGATAGCGGCCTTTGCCGCTCTTTCAAGGGCGTATGCGCCTTCTTTATTGGAGATAACGAGAGCTATCTCGCCGCTTTTGATGATTCCTGAATGCTGTGCGTCTATAAGTGCCTGAAGATTTGTTCCGCCGCCCGAAACGAGAACGGCGATCCTTGCTTTCTTTTCAGCCATAGTATCCTCAGTTGAGCTCGATCTTTGTGTCGTTGCTCTTTACGATCTTGCCGATAACGTAAGCATCCTCGCCGTGAGCCTTGAGGATCTCAAGAGCTGTTTCAACGTCGCTTGCGGGTACAACGATGCTCATACCGACACCCATATTATAGGTGTTATACATATCGCGCTCGGGAATATTGCCTGTCTCCATGATGAGATCGAAGATGGGGAGAACCTTTACGGCGCTCTTATCGATCACGGCGCAGAGGCCGTCGGGAATGCTTCTGGGGATATTCTCATAGAAGCCGCCGCCTGTGATGTGGGAGATACCCTTAACGTCTACCTTTTCAAGAAGTGCGAGAACGGACTTTACGTAGATCTTTGTGGGTGTGAGAAGAGTTTCGGCGATGCACTTGCCCGAAAGCTTCTCATTTGCAACATAGAGAGAATCGGGGTTATTGTCGATGTCGAATACTTTGCGGCAGAGAGAGAAGCCGTTGGAGTGAACACCTGTGGATGCGAGAGCGATAACAATGTCGCCCTCTGCCATTCTATTGTTGTCAAGGATCTTCTTTTTGTCAACGATACCTACAGCAAAGCCTGCGAGGTCGTACTCCTCGACGGGCATCATACCGGGATGCTCTGCGGTCTCACCGCCGATGAGAGCAGCGCCGGACTGAACACAGCCCTCAGCAACGCCGCCAACGATGGCAGCGATCTTTTCGGGGATGTTCTTGCCGCATGCGATGTAGTCAAGGAAGAAGAGGGGACGTGCACCGCAGCAAATGATGTCGTTAACACACATTGCAACAGCGTCAATACCGATGGTGTCGTGCTTGTCCATGAGGATAGCCATTTTTACCTTGGTACCGCATCCGTCGGTGCCGGAAACGAGAACTGGCTCCTCCATACCTGCAACGGGAAGACCGAAGCATCCGCCAAATCCGCCAACATCATCGAGACAGCCTTCGTTTCTGGTTCTTGCAACGTGCTTCTTCATAAGCTCTACAGCCTTATAGCCTGCGGTAATATCAACGCCGGCTGCTGCGTAGCTTTCGCTTCTGGAATCTGCATGCATAATTCTTTACCTCGTTTTATATGTTCTTTTTTATTTTTTGTATTTTATTCCTTGCCGTTCCAGCAGTAGGTGCAGAGCTTGCAGGGATCAACGCCTATGGCCTTGACGATACCCTCAAGAGACTGGAACTCAAGAGAAGCGAAATTGAGCTTCTCGCAGATAGTCTTTCTGAGGCGCTGACCTCTCTCGGTGGAGGAGTCGCTGTATTCCTCAAGGTACTTAAAGCCCTCCTCGCCTTCAAGCTCAAGAATGGTGCTTCTTGTGATGAGCTCAAGCTCGCTTGTGGCGCGGGAGAAGTTGAGATACTTGCATCCGTACATAATAGGGGGGCAAGCGCTTCTCATATGTACCTCCTTTGCTCCGTTGGAGTAGAGGAAGTCTACCGTTTCTCTCAGCTGTGTGCCGCGAACGATGGAGTCGTCAACGAAGAGGAGCTTTTTGTCATCGATAAGCTCGTGAACGGGCATCTGCTTCATTTTCGCCACCTTGTTTCTTTCGGCCTGCTTTGTGGGTGTGAAGCTTCTGGACCAAGTGGGTGTATATTTGATAAAGGGACGTGCAAAGGGCACGTGGCTCTGATTTGCATATCCGATGGCATGAGGTGTTCCCGAATCGGGAACGCCTGCAACAAAATCGATGTTTTCGGCGTTGCCTGCCTCCTTATCGTGCTCTGCCATGATCATACCGTTTCTGTAGCGCATGACCTCAACGTTTACTCCCTCGTAAGATGCGGTGGAGTAGCCGTAGTAGGACCAGAGGAAGGAGCAGATGCGCATCTCTTCTCCGGGAGGGGAGAGCTGAGTGATGCCGTCGGCGCTGATCTCAACGATCTCGCCGGGGCCAAGCTCTTTTTCTATGGCGTAGCCCAGCTTTTCGGCGGCGAAGGATTCCAGGGTAACGCAGTAGCCCTCTTCATCACGGCCAATAAGAACGGGGAGCCTGCCCAGTCGGTCTCGGGCTGCGATGAGGCAGCCACCCTCCTTGAGAATGAGGATGGTGATGGAACCGTCGATCTTGTCCTGTACGAATCGGATGCCCTCTTCAAAGGAATCGAACTGGTTGATGATGGCTGCTACAAGCTCGACCGTGTTGACCTTACCGCCTGTCATGGCGCTGAGATGTCCGCCACTCTCGGAAAGATATTTGCTTATAAGCGCTTCGGCGTTGTTGATAAGTCCTGTTGCGCTTATGGCGAATTTGCCAAGCTTTGAACGGAAGAGAAGGGGCTGAGGATCGCTGTCGCTGATACAGCCGATGGCGCCTGTGCCCTCCATTTCTTCGAAAATGTTTTCAAACTTCGTTCTGAAGGGGGAATTTTGAATATTGTGGATATCTCTTTGGAGACCCGTGTTCTGCGAGTATGCCGCCATACCTCCGCGACGGGTGCCCAGATGAGAGTGATAGTCGGTGCCGTAGAAAACGTCGGCAATGACATCACGCTTTGAAACTGCTCCGAAAAAGCCGCCCATATACTATGTCTTTTCCTTTCTTAGGTCAGGGATTCAGAGATTCTCCATAACTGCTGCATCTTTTGCGAGAACGGCAGCAGCGTCACTCTTTCTCTTTGCATCAAGCTTTGCTGCTACCTCGCTGTCGGAAACGGCGAGGATCTGCGCAGACAACAAAGCGGCATTGACTCCACCATTAACTGCAACAGTAGCCACGGGAATGCCGGAGGGCATCTGAACAGTAGAGAGAAGAGCATCAATGCCGTCGAAATTAGGTCCCTTGCAGGGAATACCGATAACGGGGAGGGTAGTGTTAGCCGCAATAGCACCTGCGAGATGAGCCGCCATGCCTGCTGCCGCAATAATAACGCCAAAGCCGGCATCTCTTGCACCGCGTGCGAAATCTCTCGCCTCGTCGGGCGTTCTGTGTGCAGAATATATGTGCACCTCGAAGGGGATATCAAGAGCCTTCAGAGTATCTGTAGCTTTTTTGATGATGGGGAGATCGCTGTCGCTTCCCATAACGATTCCAACTTTTCTCATAACTGTTTATACCTTTCCAAGTTGATAAAAGGGCGCACTTATTTTGGGAAATAAGTGCGCCCAGACGGTCGGCTGAATTATGTCCCTGTTCCACCGTGGTGATCCACGATTTTCCGTCAGTCGCAGGGAGCCTTATTCTTCTATATTAATTATATCAGCGGCAGAATGTGGATAAAGCCGCCTACATCACAAATTATATCATAGCCCCGTGTGGCTTGTCAACAATCGAAATCAACATTTTTTTCAAAAAAAGCGTTATAATTATTGACAAAACGAAAAAATAGTAGTATACTTTCGGTAGTCTTTAAGGCGATACAGAGAGATCGGCAAGACGGGTATACACGAAAGCGCAGGAGTGTTGCGCCATTTTGGGTTAGTCTTGTCGGTTTCGGCAAGATTTTTTTGTTATAAGGGAGGAAAAAGATATGTCCGACAAGCTCAAGGCGAAGATGGTTATGATATCCGATACAGAGCTTCCTTCCGTCTCCCGTTTTTTGGAAGAGGGTATTTTTTCCCGTTTCAATACTTGTGAATATGCTGTTTTCCCCGGCTTTTGTGATGTGCATGTGCATTTCCGTGAGCCGGGCTTTTCTTATAAAGAAACCATAAAAACGGGCTCCGCAGCGGCGGCAAGAGGAGGCTATACAGCGGCCTGCACAATGCCGAATTTGAGCCCCGTGCCCGACAGCATCGAGTCTCTCAGGGCGCAGAACGAAATCATTGAAAGAGACGCCTCTGTAAAGGTGCTTCCTTACGGCTCCATAACCGTGGGCCAAAAAGGCGAGACTATGTCAGATCTTGAGGGCATGGCTCCCGACTGCATCGCATGTTCCGATGACGGCCGCGGAGTGCAGTCCGAGGAGATGATGAGAGAGGCAATGATAAGAGCAAAGGCTTTGGGCAAGATGATAGTTGCACATTGCGAGGTAAACGACCTTCTTGAGGGAGGCTACATCCACAAGGGCGAGTATGCGAAAGCACACGGCCACCGCGGCATCTGCTCCGAGAGCGAATATCTGCAGGTGGAGCGCGATCTTCGCCTTGCAAAGGAGACAGGCTGTGCCTACCATGTTTGCCATATCTCCGCAAAGGAGACCGTGGAGGCAATAAGACGAGCCAAGGCTGAGGGCGTTGACGTAACCTGTGAAACAGGCCCCCACTATCTTATCCTCACGGATATGGATCTTAAGGAGGAGGGCCGCTTCAAGATGAATCCCCCTCTCCGCGGCGAGGAGGACAGAAAAGCACTTATCGAGGGTATCATCGACGGCACTATCGATATGATAGCCACAGACCACGCGCCTCATTCTGCAGAGGAAAAGTCAAAGGGCCTTGAAAAGAGTGCTTTCGGTATTGTGGGCCTTGAGACCTGCTTCTCTCTCTGTTACACACACCTTGTTAAAACGGGTATAATAACCCTTGAAAAGCTTATCGAGCTCCTGAGTGTAAATCCCCGCAAGCGCTTCGGTATCGAAAACGGCGGAGACTTCACAGTCTGGAGTCTTGAAAGCGAATATACGGTGGACCCGGAGAAATTCCTCTCCATGGGCCGCGCAACACCCTTTGAGGGTGACACCCTGTTTGCCGAATGCGTCCTTACTGTCCATAACGGCAAGCCGGTTTACGAAGCTGATAAATAATTTAATCATAAAATTTCGGAGGAATAGAAAGATGGCAAAAAGAACCGACATCAAGAAGATTCTCATTATCGGAAGCGGCCCTATCGTTATCGGTCAGGCTGCTGAGTTTGACTACGCCGGCACACAGGCCTGCCTTGCTCTCAAGGAAGAGGGCTACGAGGTCGTTCTCTGCAACTCCAATCCTGCAACTATCATGACAGACACCATCATTGCCGACAAGGTATATATGGAGCCTCTTACCCTTGAGTACGTGGCTAAGATCATCCGTCACGAGCGTCCCGATGCTATTATTCCCGGTATCGGCGGTCAGACAGGTCTTAATCTTGCAATGCAGCTTGAAAAGAAGGGCATTCTCAAGGAGTGCCGTGTTAAGCTTCTCGGTACCTCCAGTGCATCCATTGAGCGCGCAGAGGACCGTGAGATGTTCAAGGAGCTTTGCGAGTCTATCGGAGAGCCTGTTATTCCCTCCGAGATCACATATTCT
>JAFXFQ010000137.1 GCA_017520365.1 Clostridia bacterium | reverse complement strand
GCGAAGGGCTTTGACTCCTCTCTCACGTCTGTGATCTCAATGGTCTTTCCCTCTGTCCTGAATCGCATAAGATCCTCAGACTGGGGGAAGAAAAAGTCCTTGGGGCTCTTTCTTGTGGTGAGGGCATCGGACCAGACCGTTCCCTCCTCCCATCTTTCGTACTCTGCCTTGCCATCATTTTTATCAACAGGAAGGTAAAGTGCCATTTCGCCTGAAATCTTAGCGAAAAGTGCCTGAATATTATCAAGGGATATCTTACGCATTATCGCCACCCCTTTCAAATACTTCACCGGCCTCAAGGTCATCTAAGGTGTAGTCCACCAGAGGTGCTCTCTGGCCTACCGTCTCGCCTGCCTGATACTCGCCGTAGCACTCGTTCATGTCTTTGATGAACTTACGGTTGAGCAGGTGAAGGGGTATGTTCTGGGGACATACTCTTGAGCATTCCCCACAGTCTGTACATCTGCCTGCCACGTGGAAGGCACGGATGATATGGAACATCTTTTCCTCAAAATCGTTTACGGGAGCCTTGCTCTCAACACCGGAGGCAGGGTTATTGAACACACAGACCTCGCAGGTGCAGGCAGGGCAAACGTTTCTGCAGGCGTTGCAGCGGATACACTTGGACAGCTCCTCCTGCCAGAAGGCAAATCTTTCATCGGGAGTCATTGCCTCAAGTCTCTCCACCTCATCAAAGCGGTGTGAATCAAGGATCTCTCCCTCTTCTCCCATAAGCTCGTCATATGCAACGTGCTTCTTTGACTTGCAGCTTTCGCATCTCTCAAGGAGAACGTCATTGAGATCCATCTCTGCCGCGCCTTCGGAGTAGATGGTGGATACCTTGATCTTTTCTGCGCATTCAATAGAAGCTATACCGTCGCCGGAAATTGCCTTTACCTTATCGATATCGGCCATACCGCAGCAGGGGATACCCACCGCGTATACCTTTTCACGGTCAAATCTGTGCTCTGTGAGGAGCTGATTGAAGGAATAGGTGTCGCAGGACTTAAGGAACACGAGGATCTTGCCCTCTGCCTTCTTTGTCTTTGCTACAAGATACTTGGAAAGGTTTGCTCCACAGAAATCGTTCCATACAAGCTCTGCGTGCATTTCTTCCTCGCCGGTGAAAAGAGCGGGGGTGATATCATAATCGAATTCACCCTTTTTCCAAGCAAGAACGCTTGTAACCGTGCCGTTTGCGAGAAGGGAGGCTGCCTTTTCGATAAGGGCTTCTCTCGTTACTTTTTGCATCTCAGATCCTCCAATCTCTTATTCTCGCCAAGGGCCTTGACTGTTGCCACAAAATCGTTCATAGTTGCCGCAAACTTTGCGCCCTCAGCTGCCGACACCCATTCAACACGGGTACGCTCCCTCTCGATGCCAAGGAAATCCAGCATAGAGAAAAGCATTGCCATTCTTCTTCTTGTATAGTAGTTACCTGACGTATAGTGGCAGTCTCCGGGGAGGCAGCCGCAGAGGATAACTCCGTCTGCTCCCTTTTGGAATGCCTTCAGGATAAACATTGGGTTTACTCTGCAGGAGCAAGGTAATCTGATGATCTTTACGTCTGCAGGATAGTCTGCACGGTTGTTTCCCGCAAGGTCTGCTCCCGCATATGAGCACCAGTTACAGCAAAATGCCACGATAAGGGGCTTGAATTCTTTTACTTGCATATTGCATCAACCTCCGCCATGATCTGTGAATTGGTAAAGCCGCGAAGATCCATTGCTCCTGAGGGACAGGTAACGGTACAGCATCCGCATCCTTGGCAAACTGCGGGATTGACCTTTGCTATGCGGCGGACCTGTATGGTTCTGTCAGGCATTCTGAATTCCTTATCCTCGTACGTAATTGCTCCGTAGGGGCAAACGTTTGCACAGGAGGAGCAGCCGTTACACATATTTTCGTCGCTTGAGGCAACGCAGGGGTTACCGAGAAGCTTATCCTTTGCAAGAAGACCTATGACCTTGGCCGCAGCAGCTCCTGCCTGTGATACCGTTTCGGGAATATCCTTAGGTCCCTGACAGGCGCCTGAAAGGAACACTCCTGCCGTGGGGCTCTCTACGGGTCTGAGCTTGGGATGGGCTTCTGTGAAGAAATCGTTTGTATCCATACTTGCCGTAAGCATGGTTGCAAGGGGGCGGGCTGACTTATCGGGCTCGATGGCAGCTGCCAGAACTACCAGATCTGCATCGATATGCACCTGCTCGTTTGCGATAAGATCGCTTCCCTGAACATGGAGCTTATCTCCCTCGGGCACGATCTTGCCTACCATACCCTTGATATATTTCACCCCGTAATCCTCCGTTGCGCGGCGGTAGAACTCGTCAAAGTTCTTTCCGGGGGTTCGAACGTCAATATAGAATACGGTAACGTCTGTATCGGGATACTTATCTCTTGTCAGCATTGCGTGCTTTGCCGTGTACATACAACAGATCTTGGAGCAGTATTCCTTACCCTTTTCTGCGCAGGAAGCGCAACGGGAGCCTACGCACTGTACAAAAACGATCTTCTCAGGGTGCTTAAGATCGGAGGGACGAAGGAGCTTTCCCTGAGTGGGACCTGCCGCATTGGTAAGACGTTCAAACTCAAGAGATGTGATAACGTCCTTTGACTGGCTGTAGGCATACTCATCAAACTTTTCCATGCTGATGGGCTCAAAGCCTGTTGCAACGACGATAGCACCGTACTTTTCTGTTACGAGCTCATCCTTCTGTGTATAATCGATAGCGCCTGCGGTGCAAACCTTTGAGCATACTCCGCACTTGCCTGCCTTCAGCATATTACAAGCATTGGGGTCGATGGTCGCAACCTTGGGTACTGCCTGAGCAAAGGGAATATAGATCGCTTTTCTGTTATCCATTCCAAGGTTGAACTCGTTGGGTACCTTCTTCACGGGACACTTATCTACGCAGGCTCCGCACCCTGTACAGATATCTTCCTTTACATAGCGTGCCTTCTTCTTGATAGTCACCTCGAAGTTACCCACAAAGCCTGAAACCTCGGATACCTCGCTGAAGGAGAAGACACGGATCTTCTCGTGCTGTGCAACATCAACCATCTTAGGTGTGAGTATACAAGCCGCACAGTCAAGGGTGGGGAATGTCTTATCAAGCTGTGCCATCTTTCCGCCGATGGTGGGCTTTTTCTCTACGATATCCACCTCAAAGCCTGCATCAGCGATATCAAGTGCTGTCTGGATACCTGCAATACCGCCTCCGATAACGAGAGCTCTCTTTGTTACGGGAGACTCACCGGGGGTGAGAGGTGCATTCAGGTTTACCTTTGCCACTGCTGCCTTTCCGAGAATAATTGCCTTCTCGGTTCCCACGATCATATCCTTATGTACCCAGGAGCACTGCTCTCTGATATTGGCGATCTCCACCATATAGGGATTAAGGCCTGCCTTGGCCGCTGTTTTTCTGAAGGTCTGCTCGTGCATTCTGGGGGAGCAAGAGCAGACAACGATTCCTGTAAGACGGTGCTCCTTTACGGCATTGACGATCATATCCTGACCTGCCTGAGAGCACATATACTGATAGTCGGTGGAATATACGACGCCGGGCTCATTCTCCAGCGCCTTTGCAACCTGCTTTACGTCTACCGTGCCTGCAATGTTGCTTCCGCACCAACATACGAATACGCCGATTCTTTGCATTTTCTATTACACCTCTTACTTTGCGTATTTTCTGAACGCGGAAACGATTGCCTGCTGAGGCATATCCGCATCGCAGAAGGCGCTTACGTCCTCTGCGCTCATTCTGTTCTTGCCCTTTTCTCGGAGCTTGAAAAGACGGACTGCCTCAATGAGCTTTGCAGGCTCCACGCCGCGGGGGCAGCGCTCTGCGCAGGCAAAGCAGGTAAGACAGCTGTATACTGACTCGCTTACCATAAGAGGATCGACATTTCCGTTGATTATCATACTTACAAACTGATGGGGATGATACTCCATATCATCATATGCGGGGCAGGAGCCTGAGCACTTGCCGCATTTCATACATTTTTTTGGATCTGTTCCGCTTATGCGGATGATCTCTTCGGCGAGCATCTTTTTATTCATTGCAGCTCTCCTTTACACCAAGAGCCTCCGCCAAAAGCTCTGTGAAATATACCACGGGCACGTCCGAGGCGCTCTTCTGAAGATTATACTTGCAGAGGGGACAGGCGGTGATGACCATATCCGCGCCGTTTGCCTTTGCATTGGAAAGCACTGCTGTGCTCTTCTTTTTTGCAAGCTCCGGATTCTCTGCGAACACGTAGCCGCCGCAGCACTCGTTTCTGTTTGCAAAGACAACAGGCTCAGCCCCCAAAGCTCTGATAAGCTCCTCCATTACGGTGGGGTTCTCCGGGTCGTCAAGTCCCATTACCTTACCGGGGCGGAGAAGCAGGCATCCGTAATACGCGCCGATCTTCTTTCCCTTCAAGGGATTTACTACCTTTTCACGAAGCTTATCAAAACCAACAACGTCACGCAAAAGCTCAAGATAGTGGTATATCTGAGTCTCGCCGTTGTAGGGCTCCTCGTCAGCCATATATCTGTTTACCTTATCTGCAAAGCTCCGGTCGTTCTGCATGGCGTAGTTCGTCTGCTTTACCACGTTATGGCAGGCGGAGCATACCGTTACCAGAGCCTCGCCCTTCTCCTTAGCCGCCTTCAGCACTCTTACACTTGAGAGCTTTGTGGCGATCTCGTCACCTGCTGTTGTGAACACGCCTCCGCAGCACTGCCAGTTTTCTGCCTCTTCAAGGGTGATCCCAAGTATCTCTGCACACTCTCTCGCATAGCGGTCAAGATCCTTCGCCTTGTTTTTAAGCGTGCATCCGGGGAAATACGTTACTTTCATTGTTCTATTCCTTCCTTTTGGTCATACCATTTCTTCGGGATGGAATACCTCATCAAATCGCTCTGCTGTAAGGAATCCAAGCTCTACGCATGCTTCCTTAAGTGTGATGTTCTCCTTATAAGCCTTCTTTGCTGTCTTTGCCGCATTCTCGTAGCCGATGTAGGGGTTGAGCGCGGTTACAAGCATAAGGGAGTTATGGAGATTGTCGTGCATCTTCTCGCGGTTTGCCTTGATACCCACAGCGCAATTTACGTTGAAGGACATGATGGCCTCTGCAAGAAGACGGCAGGACTGGAGGAAATTGTAGATGCACACGGGCATAAATACGTTAAGCTCAAAGTTGCCCTGAGATGCAGCCATGGTAACTGCAACATCGTTGCCCATTACCTGTACCGCAACCATTGTTACCGCCTCGCACTGTGTGGGGTTTACCTTGCCGGGCATAATGGAGCTTCCGGGCTCGTTTTCGGGAATAGTGATCTCACCGAGGCCGAGACGGGGGCCGCTGGCAAGCCAGCGCACGTCGTTTGCTATCTTCATCATATCGCAGGCAAGAGCCTTTACCGCTCCGTGAGCGAACACGATCTCGTCCTTTGAAGTGAGAGCATGGAACTTGTTCTCAGCTGTTACAAATGCCTTTCCTGTGAGCTCGCTGACTGCCTCTGCTACCTTTACGTCAAAGCCCTTGGGGGTGTTAAGACCGGTTCCTACCGCTGTACCGCCAAGCGCCAGACATCTGAGCGCGGGAAGTGCTCTTTCGATAAGCTCGATATCCTTTTCAAGGGAGCTTCTCCAGCCGCTGATCTCCTGGCTGAACTTTACAGGTGTTGCATCCTGCAGGTGGGTGCGTCCGCTCTTTACGATGCCCTCGTTCTCCGCTTCAAGTCTGACAAAGGTTGCGATAAGCTCACGTACCGCAGGGATAAGCTTGTCCTCAAGAGCACATACTGCCGCTATGTGCATTGCTGTGGGAAACGTGTCGTTGGAGGACTGGCTCATATTGATATCGTCATTGGGATGGCAAAGCTTTTCTTCTGCGATCTCATTGGCGCGGTTTGCTATTACCTCGTTGGCATTCATATTGGACTGTGTGCCGCTTCCCGTCTGCCATACTACGAGAGGAAAATGCTCGTTCAGCTCTCCTGCGATCACCTCGTCACACGCCTTGGATATTGCAAGAAGCTTTGCATCTGTCATTTTCTCAGGCTTCAGCGCATTGTTGGCCATTGCCGCTGCTTTCTTGAGAATACCGAATGCCTTTGTGATCTCACGGGGCATTGTCTCAATGTCTACACCGATCCTGAAGTTCTCGTGGCTTCTCTCTGTCTGAGCGCCCCAGTATTTATCTGCGGGTACCTTTACCTCGCCCATGGAGTCGTGTTCGATTCTGTAGTTCATAGCTTTTTCCTTTCGTATTACAGCTTAACGCTTTTAATTACAGATTTAAGATTGGATGCACTTCTGTAGAGATCGTTGATCTCCTTATCGTTGAGAGGCAGAAGCACCTTACTGTGTGCACCGCGGTTACCCACCACGTTGAGAAGGCTGAGGCACACGTCGTAAAGACCGTATTCTCCGTGGAGCATGGTGGAAACGGTCATTGTGGTGTCAATACCGCTGAGGAGACACTTGCATATGTAGCACACCGACATTGATACTGCATAGAAGGTGGCGCCTTTGCGCTCAATTACAACGGCACCGGAGGTGCGTACATATTCCTCCACGTCCTCCTTGCAAAGCTCAGGATACTCCCTATCGGAAACGATGCTCCTTGCATAAAGCTCAGTAGGTACGTTTGAAATATTAGCAAGAGACCAGGGAATGAATGAGGAGTCTCCGTGCTCGCCGAGAACATATGCGTGAACGTTCTGCTGATTAACAGAATACATCTCAGAAAGGCGGGAACGAAGACGGGCTGTATCAAGAATGGTACCTGAGCCGATAATGCGCGCCTCCGGGATACCGGAATACTTACAGAAAGCATATGTAAGCACATCCACAGGATTTGAAACAATTATATATGTGGCCTCGGGAGCTGCCTTAACGATTCTCTCTGTTATCTGCTTGAGAACATTGATGTTTGTCTGAGCAAGATCAAGTCGGGACTGACCGGGCTTACGTGCCACACCTGCGGTGATAATAACGATATCACTGCCCTTTGCATCTTCATAGGATCCCGCATAAACGGAGCAAGGATTGCAAAATGGCGTGCCCTGACGGATATCCAATGCTTCGCCCTTAGCTCGCTCTCCGTTGATATCGATCATAACGATATCAGATGCCGCGCCGTTGATGCAAAGAGTGTAAGCGATGGTACTTCCTACACTACCGGTTCCGATAATAGAAATTTTGTTCATTAAAAAACCTCGTTTCTGCAGGCGACAGCCAAAAGCTCAAAATACGCCCACTTTCGCATATTACAAATATACACAGTAATTGTATCACATAAAATAGCTTTTTTCAACGGTACCCCCTAGATTTTTAAAATTTCTATATATATAAGGAAGGATAACGCCAAAGAGCGCATCATTTTGTGACAGTTTTACAGTTTTTTCAAGATAATTCTCCCCACTCTGTCATTCATTGAGATCGGAGAAACAGGCAAAAGGGGGGCTTTACAAAAAAAAAACAAAAAAACTAAAAAAATTTCAAAAAAGGGGTTGCATTTTAAAAATTGTGTGATATAATGATAAAGCTTGAGGCCCGTTGGTCAAGCGGTCAAGACGCTAGCCTCTCACGCTGGAAACGGGGGTTCGATTCCCCCACGGGTCACCAAAACAAAAAAGACACCTTCGGGTGTCTTTTTTGTTTTGTTACCCGTTTTAACGGGGAATCGAAAGGGCGGTCGCATCGCGTAGCGGCGACTAAAACTCTCCGGGGGAGAGTTTTTAGCCCGTCGTGGTGCACTATCTTAAAACTAAAGTGCCGGTTCTGACCGTCAGCTCAAAAACCGGTTTTGGCGAAACCTTCAAGCTCAGCTCCCTCCATTCTCAGTGCCACGTTGTCACACTATCGGGTGAACTTTTTGTGTGGTAACACTTCCCTCTCCTTTGATGTAAACTGAAAGCTCAGGCTGTCGTAAAGGATGCAGAAGGTGCGATTTGGGTATCGTCGGCATACAAAGGTACGGCAGAGACACAAATCGCAACTAAAAAGTCGCATTTAATAGTGAAATCCGCCGAGTTTTCGGCGGATTTCTAACTTTTTTGATCTTTAATTACTTGTTTTTTGACTTGCCTTTTGTCGCGGCTTTTGTT